>JAOXRY010000253.1 GCA_025800305.1 Campylobacterales bacterium
TGACCTGGAGCTTTTGGAGCAACCATCATAACATTGATGTCACTTGCTGGTGTAATTCTTCCGTAGTGGATGTTAAAACCGTGACCAAAAGCGATTGTAGCACCACCTTTTAGGTTTGGAGCGATCTCTGCGTCATATACTTCTTTTTGAGTTTCATCTGGAAGAAGAATCATTACAATATCAGCTACTTTTGTTGCTTCAGCAACTTCTAAAACTGTGAAGTTTTTAGCTTCTGCTTTCGCCCAAGAACTTCCACCTTTTCTTAAACCGATAACAACTTCTACACCACTGTCTCTTAAATTTTCTGCGTGAGCGTGACCTTGAGAACCAAAACCAATCATCGCAACTTTTTTAGATTTGATAAGATTTAAATCACAATCTTTGTCATAATATACATTTAAAGCCATAACAACTTGCCTTTTATTTTAATTAAATTTTTCGTGATTTTATCTAAAGGAACATTAAATGAAATTTTGTGGAAAAAAATATTTAATCTTATGTTTATTGTGACCGATATAATTATGATATTCTAATTAAACTATAGGTATAATATCTAGTTTTATTTCTTTGGATTTTAAAAGATTTAAAGGTAGTAGTACAATTGTGAACAAAGGTATTCATGGCTTTAACTAATGCACAAAACACTCTAGTTGCACTAAAAGATAGAATTGCTTTTTTTAAGGAATTAAAACCTGAGGAGGTAATTGCTGTTACGAAAAACGTAAAGTTTGTACGTAACATGAAAACTGGAGATAAAATTTTTGAACAAGGTGATTACTCTAAAGAGTTATACTTTGTTGTTCAAGGTTCTATGAATATTGAGATCTCAAAAAAAGAGGGCAAGGAGACCAAGTGGATCTCTGTTGCTATGCTTCCTAAAAAAGCTCTAGTTGGAGAGATGGCTTTTATTACTGGTGAGCCAAGATCTGCAAGGGCTAGTGCAGGGGAAGATGGAACTTCTATTCTCTCTTTTGATATTATTGATAAGCCTGATATTCACACTGTATTTATTCTTTCAAATATTCACCTTTACTTTGCAAAAGATATGGCAGAGAAGTTAAAACACACAACTCAAAAATATGCAAAAGTAAAATCAAGTTCAGATATTCCTTATGATGATCTTTTAGGTATTTTTGTCAAAAGTGTTGAAAAGGTTCAAGAAGCTGCCAACAATAACGTTCTTACTATTCCTAAAGAAGTTCTTGATAAAGCTAATGAGTTATTAAAAGATGTTGATGATCCAGATGTTGCAAAAGAGACGATAAAAACTGTTGTTATTGAAGCATATAAGTTAAGAGATAAAGACGTCATTATCATGACGAAAAACAAAATTGTTATTAGACTTTTCCAAGATGATGCAGCTGCACAAACAAAGAAAAAAGTTTCCAGTGCTTCAGAAGAAGATATACTGTTAAAATCTTCATTGGAAAAACCAGAAATCTTTGGAAAAAATGTTTTAGATGAGACTTCAGAAGAAAAGTTGGAATCTAAAATTATTGAGATCTGTGAGAAGATTTTTACAGATAGCCCACATAGAAAAAAACTAAACTTTCAATATATGAATGACTATGATGAATTTACTATGCTTCATTTTGTCAAGCCTTTGGTCGAACAGTTGTGGAAAATGGTTGAAAAATATGCCCTTGAAAAATTAAAAGTCAATCCTAAAAAATATGAAAAAATGAGGGATGATAAAGAGAATCAAACATTGATGTTAAAACTTGCAAGAAAGTTTATTTCGAACTACAGAGCAAAGCTTTCAAGTATGGTAGCAGCAACCTTTATAGAAGAGATAGGTAAACTGGAGAAAGCTGCCAGTGAAAGTGGCTTTTTAGAAGGTATTATTAAAGGAACTCCAAAACATCAGTCAATTTTAATTGGTGCAGATAATCTTCCTGTTGCTACGAAACTACAACAGGTTTGGATGAGAACACAACAAGCAAAAAAGAAAAGAGAGGAAGATACAAAAGATATCCGTGCAGATTATCTGATGTATAAGTCTCAAACTGAAGGATACGAAAACAGTATTAAAGCTCTTCACCGTGCAAAACATTTAACTGTAGAGGATGTAAAAGACTGGGGTCATGAAGAACTTAGAGATTTTGTGACTGATGATGATTTTAAAGAGGATAAGAGACTTCTTCAATACATACCAAGTGGTGAGATTACAAATATTCTAATGACAAGAGCAGAAAAAGGTCCTCTTGCTGCTAAAAATGAGATGGCTAAAGAGGACTATGAAAGAACTCTAAATTTTATGGAAGTCCTCCACTCTAATAACACAGAACAGACACTAGATTATAAGTTGGAAGAGTTGTATGAAAATAAGGACAAAAAAGAGAGACTTATGTATACAACTAAAGATAAGCTAGAAAGAGAGATGAAAAAAGATCTTGCAAAATATGATGAGGCTTTAAGCAGAATGAAAGATGCAGTCATGTTTAATATCGTCCAAACACTAAAA
>JAOXRY010000291.1 GCA_025800305.1 Campylobacterales bacterium
CTTGGAACAAACTTGTGCTCCATTGTTGTACCAACGATTTTCTTGATTCTTTGTAATTCTCTAAACTCCATTGGAGTAACAAGAGTGATTGCAAGTCCAGTTTTTCCAGCCCTTCCTGTACGTCCTATTCTATGAACATAACTTTCTGGATCAAAAGGAATGTGATAGTTAAATACGTGAGTTACACCTTGGATATCAAGACCTCTTGCTGCAACGTCTGTAGCTACTAACGTATCAACAGCACCTTTTTTAAATGCTCTAATTGCATCTTCTCTAGATCTTTGATCCATATCACCATGAAGAGCTTTTGCCATATAACCTTTTGCTGTTAGATTATGAGCTAAATCATCAGCTTCTCTTTTCATTCGACAGAAAATAATACTTTTTTCTGGATCATAATAGTTCATAAGTCTAATTACAGCATCGATTCTCTCTTTTTCTTCAACAACATAATACTCTTGAGAGATATTTTTATTTGTTGTTTCTCTCTCAGTAATTTGAATATATTCTGGATTTTTTAGAATTTTTGCTGATAGCCTCTTAATTGGTTCAGGCATAGTTGCTGAAAAAAGTAGTGTTTGTCTTTTCTCAGGAAGATGGGAAAAGATTTTATTAATATCTTCTAAGAATCCCATATCAAGCATCTCATCCGCTTCATCCAAAACAACGTAGTTAGGATCAATCTCGATTCTTCCACTTTCTAATAGATCTAAAAGTCTACCAGGAGTAGCAACAATGATACTTGCTCCTCTTTTAATTTGGTCAATTTGTCTTGAGTAAGACTGTCCACCATAGATTGTCACAGTTCTAACACCTGCAAATCGTCCAAGCTTGTAAAGCTCATCACTTACTTGCATTGCAAGTTCTCTTGTTGGTGTGATTACAAGAACATCAGCCTTGTTATCTGTTTCCATCATTGACATAATAGGAAGACCAAAAGCAGCTGTTTTCCCCGTTCCTGTGTGAGCTTGTGCAACAACATCTACACCTCTTAATACTGTAGGGATTGCTTGTTGCTGAATTGGACTTGCTTCTTTAAAACCAGCCTCTTTCACACCTTTTAAAACTTCACTTGAAAGTTCAAATTCTTCAAAATTCATATATTTTTTGCCTTAGTTTATTAAATGTTTTCATTCTATTTTATATTTTAAATTCATGGATTAAATATCGTAAGAAGTGAATACTTCTATATTGTAGCATAATTTTGATATTATTATAAAAAATTAAGATAAGGTACGCGAATTATGTTAATCGAAGGAAAACTTAATTTAACAGGCAACGAGAAGGTTGCTGTTATTAATGGAAGATTTAATCATATTGTTACAGATAGATTAGTAGAAGGTGCAAAAGATAGTTTTGAAAGACATGGTGGAAATCCAGAAAATTTAGATGTTGTTTTAGTTCCAGGTGCTTTTGAAATCCCAATGGCTTTAAAACAAGTTTTAGCTACAGGTAAATATGATGGTGTTATCTGTGTTGGTGCTGTTATTAGAGGTGCTACTCCTCATTTTGATTATATCTCAGCAGAAGCTACAAAAGGGATTGCATCAGTAACACTTGATACAAATACTCCTGTAACTTATGGACTTTTAACAACAGACACGATTGAACAAGCGATTGAAAGATCTGGAAGTAAAGTTGGAAACAAAGGTTTTGAGGCTATGACTGGTCTTATTGAGATGATGAACTTATACAAAGAAATTAAATAAATTGGCAACACGACAACAAGCAAGGACAGCAGTAGTGGGGCTACTGTACGCCCACCAAATGGGTAATGAAAAAGTTTTTAATAATCCTGATGATTTTCTTTTAAAAGAGAAGATCAAAGGAAAACAAAATGAGTTTGCCAAGTCTTTACTAGCAGGTATTGAAAAAGAGACGGAAGCTATTGATGAAAAGATAAAAGCAAACCTTACAAACTGGGATTTTGAAAAAATCGGTCAAGTTGAAAAAGCGATTTTAAGACTTGCTACTTATGAGCTTATATACTCAGATCTAGATAACGCTGTTATAATCAATGAAGCTTTAGAGATTACAAAAAAGCTTGCTGATCCAACAGCTCCATCGTTTATTAATGGAATTTTAGACTCTATTGTAAAAGGGAAGAAATAGTGATTTCAAAAATCACTGAGCAACTAGTTGCGTGGGCACTCTGCCAAAGAGTCCCTTTCTGTAGCTTTGCTCAGAAAGGGAGTAAATAATGGTTCTTTGTGTTGCATTGGATAGACCATCTTTTGAAGATAATTTAGCATTAGCTAATGAATTAAAAGATTTAGATATATGGATTAAAGTTGGCTTTAGAAGTTTTCTACAAGGTGGAATAAAACTAATTGAAGATCTTAAAAAGAATGAGAAACACAATATCTTTCTAGATCTGAAACTCTACGATATCCCTAACACAATGGCAGACGGTGCAGAAGAGATAGGAAAAATGGGTGTTGATATGTTTAATATCCACGCAAGTGCTGGTGAAACTGCGATGAAAACAGTGATGGAGAGAGTTTCAAAGTTTGAGAGTAGACCTCTTGTTTTAGCTGTCACTGCACTTACAAGCTTTGATGGTGATAGTTTTAATGCTGTTTATAATACAGATCTTGAGACAAAAGCAACACAATTTGCAAAAGATGCGCACAGTTCTGGGTTAGATGGTGTGGTTTGTTCGGTGTATGAATCTTTAAAAATCAAAGAAAATACAAGCAGTGATTTTCAAACTCTAACTCCAGGAATTCGACCAGCTGGTGCCAGTCTTGATGATCAAAAAAGAGTAGCTACTCCAAATGTTGCTATGGACAATAGGGTTGACTACATTGTAGTCGGTAGACCAATTTACAAAGCAGATAACCCAGTAGCGGTTACAGAAGAGATCTTAAACTCAATTGCTGACTAATACAATTAAATTAACTAAACTCCAACAATATTTGATTTCAAATTTTGGAGGAGTTTTCTTCCCGATATTTTTCTCTTTTTATACTATTGCTTCGATTCTAATTTTTTTACAGATCTCTGCAAAAACTACAATTATAAAAATGAGTTTTTTTGAGATGATACAGTTTTATTTTTTCTCTGTTCCCGAGATCTTACTTTATACCTTTCCTATCACTTTTTTTGTTTCTGCCATTATTACTTTGGCAAAGATGTCTTTTGATTTGGAGCTTATTGTTGTTTTTACCCTTCAAGCAACAGTCAAAGAGATCTTAAAGCCTTTTATATATCTTGCCATTTTAGTTTCTGTTACAACACTTATTATGGGTTTCTGGATTAAACCTCAAACCCTTTATAAAACAAAAGAGTTCATCTATCTCAAACAAAAAAATGCACAAGTAAATATTAAACCAAGTGAGTTTGGGCAAAACTTTGGAAGTTGGCTTTTATTTGTTAAAGATAAAAAAGATGAGAGAGACTTTAAAGATATTGTTCTTCTGTCAATAGATCCAAACAACAAAACTTTTATAAGTGCTGGAGAAGCCAATTTTTTAAATAGTGATGGAGAGTTTAGACTTAAGCTAAAAGAGGGAAATGCTTACAACTTTTTAGATGATGAGATTGAACAAATACAATTTCAAGATATGAGTCTAAATGAGAGCCCTAGTATAGATGGATTAAAATTTCCAGGGGTTATTGAGTATTGGAAAGATACAAGTCCTTTTAAGATTGCTTTTACCTTTCTTACAGCCATCTTTCCTTTGTTATCCATACTTATGATAATATCTCTTGGTATTTTTAATCCAAGGTATGAAAAAAATAGATCTGTACCCTACTCTATTACAGCTATTTTGATCTACTTTGTTTTGGCAGAAAATTTCGCAAAAACATATGAGATGGCAGCAATCATACCAATTGTTTGGCTTGGTGTTTCATATGGACTTTACTATTTTAGAATTAGGAAGATTTATTGATTTACGGTTTACGATACATTGAACTTTTAATATTTTTTATTTTGGCTCTATTCTTTTTCTTTTTTTATGAAATTGATATCTATGTTGCTTCTTTATTTTTCAAAGAGGGAAGCTTTTATCTAAAAGATTCACTATTTGCAAGTTTTATGTACAACTATGTTGAAAAAATCACTCTAACTGTAGGTATTTTAATTCTTATTGGTTTAGGAATAGCTTACTTTAAAGAGAAACTATTTGGATTTTATAAAAAAGACTTTTTATTTATTGTAACTTCAATTTTAGTTGGACCACTTCTTATTGTTAATCTTATTTTAAAAGAATTTATAGGAAGACCTCGTCCAAGACATTTAGAGATTTTTGGAGGAGACGGACAATTTCACCGTGCTTTTGACATAACTGCCAACTACTGCAGTTCAAATTGTTCTTTTGTTTGTGGCCACTGTAGTGCAGGATTTATTTTTATTGTTTTTGCATTTTTATTCACTGGGACTAAAAGAAAGATTGTCTTCTCTGTTGCTTTTCTCTATGGAGTTTTGGCTTCACTAGGAAGAATAATCCAAGGAGGTCATTTTTTAAGTGACGCTGTTTTCTCTTTCATCTTTATCTATATGTCAGTCAAGGTTGTCCATTATCTATTTTATGGTGAAGAGATAAAAAACTAACTTACTATTTTAAGTCAAAACAAATAATAGTTAAAGTATTATTTCAACCTTTCAATATCATATATAACATACAGTGAAGGTCACTACATTGAACTATTTTAAAAACTTTTTTACTAAAAAGATCCAAGTTCCTTATGGAAAATTTATTGTCTATTTTGGAACAATACATTATATTATCCACAATCTAATCAACTACGACAAGCTGACTAAATGGTTCTACATTGGAGGAACTGAATTTGATCTTGTAGGTTTTGTAGCATATCTAGTTTTAGGACTTGCTCTTTTTCTTTTCGTATATGCACTTATTGCCCATAGATATACAACAAAACCAGTAACAATTTTTCTAATCATTGCCAGTTCTGCTTCAACTTATTTTATTGCTAAATATAATGTTGCAGTTGATAATACAATGCTTTTAAATATGGTTTATACCGATACTACAGAGGTTGGTTCTTTACTTTCAAGACATATGATTATCTATTGTGTTTTTCTTATTTTAATTCCTTTGATTCTTCTGTATAAAATAGAAATTATATTTGATAGACCACTAAGACATACTCTAACATCTTTAGGAATTGCTACAATAGCTTTTGTTATATCTTTTGTTTCTTTGTACTCTACCTTTAATAATATCCATAGGGCTGGCAATGCTTCTGATAGATATATTCTTTACTCTCTTGTTCCTGATAATTATTTAGGTGCAATTTTAGATATTGCAGAAGAAAAAATAGCTCCACTTTACCAAGGAGAAACAGTTGTTGAGTATGAGGCTAAAACAACTAAAGAAGAAGATCTAATTGTTGTTCTAGCTATTGGTGAATCTTTAAGACAGAAAAATATGAATTTATATGGTTATACAAGAGTTGAAACCACACCGAAGTTGAATAAACAAAAAGATCTCTATGCTCTTAATGGTATTGCTCTTGTAGGTTCAACAATCCTAGCTCTTCCAAAGATCTTAGAAAAAGAAGAAATTAAACTTGTCAATCTTACAAGAAAAGCTAAAGTAAAATCAAACTGTTTTGTCCACTTCACTCTTTATAACAACTGTCCAGGGGAGATAGATACAAAAGATACGTGTACAAAAGAAGATTGTTTTGATGGAGATGTAATACCACCAATGAAAAAACACCTTGACAATTATAAAGGTGGCTATGAACTAGTTGTTCTACATATGGGTGGAGGAAGTCATGGTCCAATATATAGTGACAGACATCCTAAATCTTATCAAAAGTACAAACCAATGTGTTTTGATGCTGATGTATTAAATAAATGTACCCAAGAAGAGCTATACAACTCTTATGACAACTCAATTTTATACACTGATGATATCTTAAATGAAACCATTGAATACTTAGATAATTTAGGAAAGCCATATGTATTTATCTTCACATCAGATCATGGTGAATCATTAGGGGAAGAGGGAAGAATTTTCCATGGTATGCCTCCTGGTATGTCCCTTCCAAAAGAACAAGCACAAGTTCCCCTTCTTGTTAAGTCATCGATTCCTTTAAAAATTATAAAAAGAGAGAAATATCCACAACCAGATATCTACGATACTATTTTAGATCTCTTCTCTATTGAGTCTACCCTTCACGATAAAAAAGGAAGTTTTTTAAAAAAACCTTAGATTACTGCTTGATTCCAAGAAGTGAATCAAGCATAGTCTGGACAGTAGAAAGAACCTTAGCATTAGCTCCATAACCTGTTTGATACTTTATTAGGTTAGCCAACTCTTCATCTATACTTACAGAACTAATTGATTGCTGCTGTTTCTCTACTGACTTAAAGAGAGCTTGAGAACTTTCAAGCTGTAGTTTTACAGAATGAGTATCAGCAGACAATGTACCAGCAGTGTATCTATATTGTCCCATAATACTTTCATTTGCTATCTGCTTTCCATTTTTGTCATAGAAGTTAATTTGATCATATTGGAGTTGTTGCATCATATTGGCAACTTCATTATCACCAAGAACAGCTTTTCCATAGGCATTTATTTTTGATGCATCATTTTTAAATTCTGTTTTAAGTTTAATTGTAGAAGCTGAATCTCCATCTAAAAACTTATGAAGACCAACAGCACCAGCAAAACCACTACCTTTATCTGTAATATTAAACTGAATATCAGAATTTGAATCTTTAGTTACTATCTTTAACTTATTTCCTGAGAAGTTTGCATAGACTAAATCATCAACATCATTGTTAAAATAATTGTCTTCATTGTCATCAATATTCTTCATATTGATTTGAGCTACAATTCCATTTAATGTCGAATAAAGTGGATTCTCCACATTTTTATTTATAATAATCTCTCTTGTAGCAAGTACTTCTCCTACTTCATTATATACATTGATATTAAAAGAGCCATTCTCTATATTAAAGGGAATATCAACATCATCAACAACATCTAAACCTTTATATCCAGTAATTCCCAATGCTTCAACAACTAAAGATGTATCTTCTTTAATAAGAACAGCACCAACCTTGTCTCCACTATGCATCTCTCCTGGAAGGATCTTCATTGTGCCTTGTTCTAATATAGCTTTAGCATCAATGTTCTTTCCTTTGAATGTATCATTTATTTTATCTATGATTGCATCAAGTCCCATGACAGTAGGATCTATATCTACTTTTATATCTTCTACAAAACGTCCATTAATATCATATGTTGAAAGTTTCATATAACCTGGTGAAACTTCTATATCTACCTTGTCATTTGGGATTTGTGAAATAGCATACTTTCTCTCTTCAACATTTAATGCTACTGTATTTCCTATTTGACTTGATACCATCTCCTTATCAGAGTTCACCGCGTATATTGTATTCGTTGCTTGTATAATCCCTAAAGACAAAGAGTCCAACATATCTTTATATTTTTGGATTTTTCCATCTTCTGCATCACCTGTTACAGAACTAAAACTCTTACCTCTTAGATCTAACATAGCACCAATTTTTCCTCCAGTTATTCCTTTGGAAACATCAACTAAGCTGTGATCACTTTTTTGAAAATATACGCTGGTATAACCTTTTCCTGAGTTTTCTGCTTTTTCTGTTTTTAAAGGGTGAAAAGAGACACCATCTACAATTTGAAATCCTCCAACTAAAATTCCATATTCTTCACTAAAGTCGGCAATATTGGTATCAATATCCATTGCTGTTTTTGAACCTGTTTTTGTAATTGTTGGATCTATTAATTTAGAAAGTGCTATCTCTAACTTATCTCTTTCATCTCTTAATGTATTGGCATGTCTATAAGGTTGTGCCTCAACCCGTGCAATTTCTCTATTGATTTCAGAGATGTTTTTAGCTAATCTATTAACCTCTTCAATATTTATCTTTAACATATCATCAATAGATGACTGGGTTGTTTCCATTTTATTTTGTATATTATTGATATCTAAAGAAAGCTGATTCGCAGATGCTGCTACTGCAATTTTTTGTGCATCATCAGCAGGATTGGAAGCTAGTTTTTGCCAACTATCAAAAAATTTCACAAGATCTCTTTCTAAACCAGCTTCATCAACATCTGGAAAGTATTCAGAAAGCTCTACTAAAACTTTTTGTTCCATCTGGTTAAATTCAAGATCTGCAGAAGAATCTACATATCTTCTAAAAGTAAATTCATCATGTATTCTAATTATTTGAGAAGCTTCAACACCTGTACCTACTTGACCACCTTTGACATTTAGGGCAAATTTCGATTCTAGATCTACCCTCTGTCTTGTATAGTTCTCATTTTCTGCATTGGCAATATTGTTACCAATAGTATCTGTAGAAAGCTGAGAAGCTTGAAGTCCAGTATAAGAGGTGTTTAAAGTTCCAAATAAAGACATACTAACCTGCTAGTTGTAAAAAGTTTGAATGTCTTGATGTGTCTTTGCCGTAGCCAACTGTTTTTCTAGGTAAAATTTTTGAAATAAGTGAATCATAAAATTCAGATACAGAGATTACTAAAGATGCAAATCTTTTATTTGTATTTTTTAACTCTTCAAGATTTTTTTTCATACTACTTAAAAGTTCTTGCTGTTGTTCATCAAGTAGTTCTTCCAAAGCTTTATCTGGAAATTTTTGCGAAAGCGTAACTATCTCATTATCTATGATTGCTTTTTTGTTTTCAAAAGTACGAACAAGCTCCTCTTTGATTTTAGTTCTTTCAAAGAGAAGATCATGCTTTGCTTCTTTTATATCAGAAATATCTCTATTTGTTATATCTATTAATTCTCTTAAAGCAGTGTTTGCTTCATTTAAATATTGTGTAATCATTTTAGTCTCCTGTCAGCTTAAAGCTTAAGACTAGAAGGCTAAAGAAAAATTAAAATATTAGTGACTCTGCCACTTTCTGAGCTGTTTGGTTCATATTTAACTGATATGTCCCAGATTCAACTTGTGCTTTAATTTCTTCAACTCTGCTAACTCTTGTCGCCTCATTGACGTTTTGTGAGCCAGTAGTACCACTATCATTACCACGAATATTATTTGCAGATTCTCTTGGAGATGTTTTGTTTGCAACAACTGAATTTGCGCTATTTAAACCGTTAATCATTCCTAAATCCTTTTCTAAATATTTACTTTTTAAACTCGTCTCTAATTATACTATCGGCAAAGAAAATTATTTATTAAATATTTTTTTTCAAAAAATTAAATAATAATTCACTATACCCAAAACCACCGGCTAATTCCTTACTCATTGCATCGTGATACATAGAGCTATAGATGTCACTACCTGTGGTTTTACCGAATAACGAGTTTTCACTCTCTTTCATTGAAATGTCAAGCATAAGCTTTAACACTAATGACTCAAACTGGTCGGTTTGAGTTTTTAGCTTATTTAGATCCTTGGTCTGATCAATTGTAGGGACTTTAGTTTGATTAGTCACACTTATCGGGGTGTTTAAATCAAGCATATAATCTCCTAAATAATCTCTAAATTTGCGTCTAAAGCACCTGCTTTTTTAATTGCTTCAAAAATAGCAATCACATCCTTTGGTGTTGCACCAAGTCTTTGCAAAGCTTTAGTCACATTAGAGATGGTTAGTTTACCGCCATCTTCAAGAAGTTTATCATCAACTTTTAATGAAATCCCTCCGTGAGTAACCATAACTGGTCTGACTTCCATATCTATACCAGCAATAATTGTTCCTGTTCTTTGATCTATAATTATTTTATTATTTTTTTCCAATTGAATATCCAGATCTCCAACATTTGCCAAGAATTCAACCATGTTATCGTCTTTTGGTTTTTTCAGTTTTATACTTCTTGGATCTGTAGCTCTTGCCACACCCTCACCAAACTCTTTATTAATTGCATTTTGAATAAGAAGAACATTTTTAAATCCTCCAGCACTTACACTTAGTGTTGCCATTTGTTTATTGTATATATCATATGAAAGGGTTTTTTCAACTGTAGCACCACCAGGAATTTTCCCAACAGTTGTATGAGTTCCTAACCCTACACTTCCTTGTGCTAATGCATATGTTTTCCCATCAACCCCTTTAAGAGGTGTCATAAGAAGTGTTCCTCCAGCTAGTGATTTTGCATCACCAATTGAAGAGACAACAGCATCAAGTTTATCTCCTTGTTTGCTAAAAGATTTTAAAGTAGATGTCAACATTACAGCTGCTACGTTTTTAGATTTTATTGCATTTTGATCAATTTGAATATTTACAGATTTTAAAAAATTTGCCAACGACTGTCCTGTAAAGGTTGAAGTACCATCTCCTGTACCTTTTAAACCAACAACTAGTCCATACCCGATAAGCTGATTGTCTCTTACACCAACAACAGAAGTTACATCTTTGATTTTTCCACCAAAAAGAGTTGTGACACTTATAAAGAAAAATAAAACAACCATTACCAAAACCGTCTTTTTTTCTAATCCGTCAAGTTCATTTAATGGTTTTTGTTCGTTATTCAATTTTATGTCTCCTTATTTAATAGCAAAGAAATTTTTAGGATTTATGAGCAATTAATATTCCAACTATCCTCCCATCACTTTTTATTTTCTTTCTTGTATAATCTTTCTTTATTTATCCGTACAACAGACTCAAGGGGAGAACAATAATGAAGATTCTTGTCGTAGATGATGCAAAAATGGCTAGAAAAATTCTAGTTAAAAATATTCCAGAAGCCGTTAAAGAACATGGAGAGGTATTACAAGCTTCCAATGGACAAGAAGGTTTAGATCTATATAAAGAGCATAAACCAGATCTTATGTTTTTAGATTTAACTATGCCTATTATGGATGGTTTTGAGTGTTTAGAAAAAATAATGGAATTTGATAACAATGCCAATGTTTATGTTGTTACAGCAGATATTCAACAAGCAGCACAAGACAAGGTTAAAGAACTAGGTGGAAAAGATGTTCTACAAAAACCAGCAGATCCAGAAAAAATCAAAAATATCGTATTAGAATATTTAAAGAATGAGTAATGGAAGAAAAATATAACTTATCAGAAGATCAAACAGACGCTCTCCAAGAGCTAATGAATGTATCTTTTGGTCTTGCGTCATCATTGATTAGTGATTCACTAAAGAGCTTTTCAAAAATGCCTCTTCCTGTGATCGATTCTATGGAGATTAGTAAGTTAAAAGACTATATATTAAACAAATTTGATGGAAACTCTGAATACCTTGTTACAAGCCAGATCTTTAGAAATAAATTTGATGGTGAATCTATCTTTATTTTAGATGAGAGATCTGCAAAGATAATTACCTCACTTTTACTAGAAGAAGATGTAGAAAAAGTAGAAGAAGCTGATGTAAAAAGTTCCGTATTAGAACTTACAAATATAATCTCTTCTGCTTGTGTAGGAAAACTTCTTGAACTTTTAGATGCACAAATTTTTTTCCAACCTCCTATGGTAGATTTTGATGCAGGACTGAAACAAGCTATTGATAAAATGTCTGAATCTAGTGAAGATAAAGATTATAAAAGTGTTATTATCATAGAGACCTCATTGGTTTTTGAGAAAGAGAAAATCGAAGGCTACTTATTCATCCTAACAAAAGAGAGTTCTTTTGAATGGTTAAAAAATGCTTTGGATGATTTTATAGAAAACTATGAGTAATCAACGTATTGTAAATAAAACCCTCTTCTTAGATTCTGTCAATAGCGGGGTTGTAGTTGTAAATTCAGATCTTAATGTAAAATTTTTCAATAGTTGGCTAGAAGCACACACTGATAAAAAAAGAGATGAAGTTATAGGCAGACCAATTACAGAAGTTTTTCCAGAAATTAAAGAAAAAGTTCTGTCAAGAAAAGTCAAAAATTGTCTCAAATTAAAAAGCCCTACTTTCTATGATGCTGAAGTTGATGGGTATCTTTTCCAGATTCCTGCAGATAAAATTATCTATTCCACCTTTGAATATATGCAACAAAACGTCACTATTGCTCCTTATGACGTGGAAAAAGATCTAGTAAGTTTAATGATTTATGATCAAACACAGTTTCTTGAGATGAAAAGAAGGTGTGTAGATTTCAACGAAGAGCTTCAAAGACAAGTAAAAATAGAAGTTCAAAAACAGAAAGAACAAGAAGATATTTTACTCCACCAATCTAGAATGGCTTCAATGGGAGAGATGATTGGAAATATTGCACACCAGTGGAAACAACCTTTAAATGGACTTTCTATCTATATTCAAATGATATATGAAGAACAAAGAAATAAGCAGAAAATTTCCCAAGAATTCATCCAAGAATTTTATGAAAAAACTATGTTTCAAATAAAAGGAATGTCTCAGACTGTTGATGATTTTAAAAACTTTTTTAAAGTTAATAGACAAAAAAAAGATTTCTATTTAAAAAGAGTAATTGAAAACTCTTTAAGACTTGTTGATTCTTACTATACTAAGCATAAAATAGAGATAAATATCGACTATCAAGTTGACGAAGATCTCATCTTAAAAGGTTTTGATAACGAGCTTATTCAAGTATTTGTAAATATTTTAAATAATGGGAAAGATGCCCTTATAGAAAAAAAAATAGACAATCCTAAAATGAATATTATTGTTTCAGAAACTGCCGAATTTACAACTGTAGAGTTTGAAGATAATGCAGGTGGAATTCCAGATGATATTATGAAAGATATATTTGTTCCTTACTTTACAACAAAAGATGATCAAGGAACTGGAATTGGTCTTTACATGTCACAAAGAATTGTAAATGAACACCTAAAAGGAACTATCTCTGTTTCCAATAAAAACCAAGGTGCGTGCTTTAAAATTAGGTTGCCTAAAACTTAGAACCTTTCTTTTTTTCTTCTTCAAGTTTTGTAGAATATACTATAATAATTTACGAAACAAGATAGAAGGATAATAGATGCCACAAAAGAATTATTTACTAGATACTTCTGTAATTCTAGATGACCCACAAAATATTCAACACATTTATCAAAATGGAGAGAATCAAGTTGCTGTAACAAATGTAGTTTTAGCAGAGCTTGATAATAAAAAAACAGGAAATAACGATACAGCTTTTTTTGCAAGAGAATTTTTTAGAATGATTGCTGGTGATAATGGAAAATCAGTAAAAAAGTCTCCTTATAAAGGTAAAAAAATCCAAGAGAGAGATTTTTTTAGAAAAATGGAGCTAGAGTTTGATGGTGAGGTTGTTCCTCTTATTGTAATCTATAGAGAGCAATTTAAAGAACATCATGACAAAAATGATAGTAAAATTGCAGAAGTTGCAAAAGATTACGACTTAACACTTTTAACAAATGATATCGCCTTTAAAGTGAGATCTTTAGCAAAAGGTATCAATGTTGAATCAATCCAAAGAGATAGCGTTGATAACCCTGCATACTTTGAATTTTTCCACTCGTTTAATGTAAAAGATGAAGAGGAGATAGGTAAGTTCTCAGAAAAACCTCAATTCCAAAAGATCACAGACTGGAATATGATTGAAATTGATGAAGAGATGGGAAGAAAACACTTTGGCTTAAAAATCAATGGACAGTTTGAGGAACTTCAGCTAGATGAACTTCAAGATAAAAAAGATGTTTACATTCCACCTGTAAACCTTGAACAAAAACTTTTCTTTTCCATGATGACCCATCCTCAAAATCAAATCACTGTTTGTTCAGGAAGCACAGGAAGTGGGAAAACCCTTATGGCACTTCAAGCAGGAATCCATCTGAAAAACCAAGGAATTGTCGATGGAATTGTATATATAAGAAATACAGTAACATCCTCAGATAGAGAAGCAGAACTGGGATTTAGAAAAGGGGATCAATCACAAAAACTAGGATATTTTATGTATCCACTTTACGCAACCATCAACTTTACAATTGAAAAAATAAGAAAAGATAGCTGGGATAATGCAGGAGAATATACAGGAGATACAAATAGTATCGATAAACAAGCTGCAACTGATAAATTTATCCAAAATCACAACATCGAGATGATTGACATCGCCCACGCTAGAGGAACTACAATCTCTAAAAAATTTGTTATTTTTGATGAGGCACAAAATATCTCAAATGGTACGTTAAAACTTATTGGTACAAGAATGGGTAAAGAATCAAAAATGGTAGTCCTTGGTGACTGGTCACAAATTGACCACCCTTATCTTACAAAAGAGAGAAATGGTCTTATGACTCTTTTAACAAAAGCTGTAAAAGATAATTTTGTTGCTGGAATTCACTTGAAGCATACTATTAGAAGTGAAGTTGCTAAGTGGTTTGATGAGCAGTTCAGATAAGGAACAATAGAAGGGAAAAAACCCTTCTTATTTCTCAAGTTCTGATTTCACTAACTCTTTGAGGTTTTCCAAACTAAACTTTTGTAATGGTCTTCCATTTACAAAATAACTTGGAGTTTTGTTTACTCCTAATTTTTTTCCATCTTCTAGATCTTGCTGTAATCTTTCATTAGCTTTAGAGCTTTCCATAAACTCAGACAGTAACTTCATATTTAGATACTGTACATCGCCAAGGCTTTTCCAAAGTAGTTCAGTATCAACAACATGATGTTGAACCCAATAACTTTGTGTTAAAAACATATGCTCTAAAACTTCTAAAAAAAGATTTTGCTCTCTAGCACCTTCAAGAACTTTAACTGCAAAGTCAGCATTTTTATGAAAAGGAGCATATCTAAAGACAATTTTTACGTCTCCATAGTTTTCTTCAAAGATATCTTTTACATGGGGATAAAATGTTGCACATGCTCCACATGCTGGATCAAAAAATTCTACTAATTGTACCTTGGCACTATCCTCTCCTTCAACAAAAGAGTATGGTCTTTCAAATAGGAAAGAATTTTCTTCTAGTAAAGCCTTAGATGTATCAGTTTGTGATTGATTATAAAGGTACTTTAAACCAAAAAAGATGGCAACTAATCCGACAATTGAAACCAAAACTATAGTTTTATTTTTCATTGTTGTCTTATTGTTTTTTTTATTTCTTTTTCCCATATTATTTTTCCTTTCCCATTAGCAATAGTAAAAAAAGTATAAGATATCCAGTTAATGATAAAAGTGGAATATTTATAAAACCAAACCATTCAATATATTCTGTAGAACAAGGAACTCCACTGGCACAAGGAACAGCAGATTCTGGTATAAATCCAAACATTAGTAAATTGTGATAAACCGCTATTAATACTCCAATCCCTACAAGTGGAAATCCATATTTAAAAGCCGAATCATCTGGATACAATAGATTAATTAAAAATATGAATACAAGTGGGTACATAAAAATTCTTTGATACCAACACATTGTACACGGA
>JAOXRY010000128.1 GCA_025800305.1 Campylobacterales bacterium
CAAGGAGGATGTTGTGAATGATTACAGTTTTACAAATTTTGCCTCACTTTTTCGTTTTATCACACAGAAGTATGATAAAGAAGATTTCCTCAACTATTTAAAAGATGGTCAGTGGGTTTCTCTTTCTACAAAAGACTTTGAGAAAAAAGTAATTTATCTATCCTTGGCATTAAAAGATCTTGGAATTGGTAAAAACACCAGTGTTGCTATTGTTTCAGATTCATCTCCTTTTTGGATTATTGTTGACTTTGCTATTCAAATAGCTGGTGGTAACTCTGTACCACTTTTTACAAAAATATCCTCATCAAATTTACAACATGAAATAGAAGATGCTAATGTTCAATTTCTTTTTTTAGGAGATGGAAAAAGAGCATCTGAGTTTGATAGGTTTCAATTTAAAAAAGTTTTTACAACAGAAATTTCTACAACATTGAAGAATCAAACCAATTTAACAGACCTTTTTCAAATAGGTGAAAAAATCCACTTAAAAGATCCCTTGGTTTTTGACTCTATGATAAATGAAGTTAAGGATGAAGATCTCTTAAGCATTATCTACACAAGTGGAAATACAGGAGTTCCAAAAGGTGTTGAGCTGACCCATAAAAATGTAATCACCCAGCTTCATGATATTAAGAAAAACTTTCCTGTTGATGAGACAGACAGAGCCCTTAGCGTACTTCCTTTAGCCCATATTTTTGAAAGAGCAATTATGACCTTTTATCTTAGCTGTGGAGTTAGTATATACTTTGCAGATGATGTAAAAAATGCAGGTATGCTCTTAAAAGATGTAAAACCAACAATTATTACCGTTGTTCCTAGACTTCTTGAAAAAATCTACTTTAAGATGAAAGCTAAAATCGAAGATTCTCCAATAGTTAATAAACTAATCGGAACATTAGCAAGAGTTAGGGCAATACATAAAAACCCAGACAGTGAAAAAGCTTTCTACGACAAACTCTTTGAAAAAATTGTCTATAAAAAATTCAAAGAAGCCTTTGGTGGAAATATTAAACTTCTTGTCTGTGGTGGTTCTGCTCTTGATGTAGATTTATACAAGTTCTTTTTAAATATTGGTCTTCCATTGTACCAAGGGTATGGTATGACAGAGTTTTCTCCTGTTATTAGTGCTAATAATCCTAAACAAACAAAATGGGGGACTTGTGGTGTTGCTTTTCCATCTGCAACAATAAAGATTGCAGAAGATGGAGAGGTTCTTGTAAAAGGTGATAGCATGATGAGAGGCTATCATAATCTTGAAGATAAAACAAAAGAGACAATTATTGATGGTTGGCTTCATACTGGAGATCTTGGAACTATGGATAAAGATGGATTTTTAACAATCCAAAGCCGTAAAAAAGAACTTTTTAAAACTTCCAATGGAAAGTATGTCAATCCAATTATCATTGAACAAGGAATTGTAAAAAGTCCTCTTATTGATTTTGCTGTTGTAATTGCAGATAATAAAAACTTTACTTCTGCCCTACTTTTTCCTGATTTTGATTATTTTGAAAGTTATATTGCAGAACATCCTAAACTTCCAGATAACTACACAATAGAAGACTTCTTTGCATATAAAAAAATTCATAAAACTCTAAAAAAACATATGAAAAGAGTCAATAGAGATCTCAATCAGTGGGAAAAGATCAAAGAATTTAGAATCGTCTATAAAAGGCTTTCAATAGAAGATGGAGATATTACACCATCTATGAAACTTAGAAGAAATGAGATTGAGAAAAAATACGCAGATGTAATCAAAGAGATCTACAAAGAGGAGGAGTTATGAGAGAAAGAATTGCCATAGTTGATGGGCTAAGAACCCCTATTGCTAAAGCTGGAAGTACGTTAAAAAATCTACAAGCAGATTCTTTAGGAGCTACTGTTGTAAGAGAGATAGTTCTTAGAAGTCAGCTAAGCTTTGAAGATTTTGATGAAGTTATTATTGGAAATGTAGCCCAGCCTTCTCACGCTACAAATGTTTCAAGGGTTATCGCAATGAGAGCTGGTTTTCATAAAAAGATCTCAGCTTTTACAGTAAACAGAAACTGTGCTTCTGGAATGGAGTCTATTACCAATGCTACTAATAAAATCTTAGCAGGAGATGGAGAGATATTCTTAGCTGGTGGAGTTGAGTCTATGAGTAATATTCCTTTCCTCTACTCTGAAAAGATGAAAGGTTTTCTAACTACTCTAAGCTCAAAAAGATTCCAAGACAAGTTTCAAGCCCTAGCCTCCTTTAAGCCTAGTTTTTTAAAGCCAACGATTGGTCTTATGTCAGGGCTCACTGATCCAATCAGTGGAATGATTATGGGAACCACGGCAGAGGTTCTAGGAAAGAAGTTTCACATTGATAGACCTACACAGGATAAGTTTGCAGCAGAGTCTCATAATAAGGCTGAAAGAGCAATTCGTGAAGGAAAGCTGAAAGAGGAGATCTTACCAATCGTTCCAGTTTCAAAAAAAGGAACTATCTTTAGTGAAGACAATGGAATTAGAAAAGGACAGTCTCCTGAAAAACTTGCCAAGCTAAAACCTTTTTTTGATAGACATGCTGGAACAGTAACAGCAGGAAACTCTTCTCAGATCTCTGATGGAGCTGGAGCTGTTATTTTGATGAGTGAATCCAAGGTAAAAGAGATGGGAATTGAACCTTTAGGATACTTAAGAGACTTCTCTTATGTAGGATTAGAAGCTAGTGAAATGGGTCTTGGTCCTGTTTTTGCCACTAAAAAGCTTTTTGATAAAACTGGTGTTAAGATGACTGATATAGATCTTATTGAACTTAATGAAGCCTTTGCAGTTCAAGTTTTAGCCAATGAAATTGCATTTAACTCTACAAACTTTGCAAAAGAGTATTTAAATGGGAAAAAAGTCGGTGAAATGAATATGGACATTTTAAATGTTAATGGTGGCTCGATAGCCTATGGACACCCTGTTGGTATGAGTGGTACAAGGCTGGTAATACACACACTAAAAGAACTAAGAAGAAGAAAGAAAAACCTTGGTCTTGCAACCCTTTGTATCGGCGGTGGTCAAGGGGCTTCACTTCTATTGGAGGTTGAATAATGAAAAATATACATCTAAATATAAATAATGAAAAAGCAGAACTGATTTTTGACCTTGAAAAAGAGAAGATCAATAAGTTGTCCTACAAAGTCTTAGAAGAGTTAGATAAAACTCTTGATGAGATTAAAGACAATAAAGGAATTAAACTTCTAACTATAAAAAGTGCCAAAGAGAATATCTTTATCGCTGGTGCTGATATTAACGAGATAAAAGAGATGAAAAATGAAAAAGAGATTGTTGACAACCTTTTAAGAGGTGACAAGATCTTTGAAAAGCTAGAAAACCTTCCCTTTCCAACTATTGCTTATATTGATGGTGCTTGTATGGGTGGTGGCTTAGAATTAACTCTTAGTTGTACTTATAGAGTTTCCATTGAAAAAGACAAAACAAAGCTGGGACTTCCAGAGGTTAATCTTGGAGTTATTCCAGGTCTAGGAGGAACACAAAGACTTCCAAAGCTAATTGGTCTTGCTAATGCTCTTCCTTTGATTCTTGGCGGAAAGATCTTAAATTCAAAACAAGCCTATAAGCTAGGGATTTTAGATGAGTATTTTCCTGATGGATATGAAGAGTTTATGATTAAAGACTTTGAAAATCTAGTAATAAATAATCCTAAAGAGATCTTAAAACGAAGAAAGAAGTTTTTTCCTCTGGAGCTTTTTGGTTTTACAAGAGGTATTATCTTCAAAAAAGCAAAAGAGTCTGTTATAAAGAAGACAAAAGGTCACTACCCTGCTCCACTTGTTGCTTTAGATGTTATTGAAAAAACCTATACTCTTTCACTTTCAAATGGTTTAGAGATTGAAGCAGAAGAATTTTCAAAGTTAGCTACAACAGATATTTCCAAAAACCTTATTGACATTTTCTTTACCAGCGAAGAGTTAAAACATAAAGATTTCAAAACAAAAACAACTCCTATAAAAGACAGTGCTGTTATTGGTGGTGGAACTATGGGAAGTGGGATTATATGGCTATTTTCCAAAGTCAGCCTTCCAGTCCGTGTGAAACTAAGAGATATAAATAAAGCTGGTGAGATTATGAAGAAGGTCTCATCAATTTATGATTTTTATATAAAAAGAAGAAAATACAATAGAAACCAAGTAGAATTCAAATTAAATAAAGTTACTTTCAGTGAAGATTACAATGGATACAAAGATTGTGACCTTGTAGTTGAAGCAGTTGTAGAAAATATTGATGTAAAAAAAGAGGTGTACAAAAACCTTGAAGAGGTATTAAAAGATAACGCAATTATTGCTTCCAACACTTCTTCAATCAGTATGGAAAACCTTAGTAGTGAAATGAAAAATCCAGAAAGATTTGTGGGAGTTCACTTTTTTAATCCAGTTGAAAGAATGCCTTTAGTGGAAATCATTCCTTCTTCTAAAACATCAAAAGAGACAATTGGAAGAGTCTATAACTTTTTACTAAAAACAGGAAAGACCCCTGTTGTTGTTGGCGATTGTAGTGGTTTCTTAGTTAATCGTATTTTGATTCCATATATTAATGAGGCTATCTATCTTTTCAAAGAGGGAGCAAGTTCAACGCATATTGATAAAACTCTCACAGATTTTGGAATGCCAATGGGACCTTTAACTTTAGTTGATGAAGTGGGAATTGATATTGGATATAAAGTTTCTAAAATCTTAGAAGATTCTTATGGAGAGAGAATGGCAATGTGTCCTATCACAGAATCAATTTACAAAGAGAAAAATCTTCTAGGGAAAAAAGCTGGAAAAGGTTTCTATATCCATAGTAGTGACAAAACGCCACCAATTCCAAATCCAGAAGTTTCTTCACTCCAGTCTTCAAATGATAGCTTTACACAGGCACAAATCATCGATAGAACTGTTTTAATGCTGATTAATGAAGCCAGTAGATGTATTGAAGAAAAAGTTGTTGAAAAACCAAGCTATCTTGATATGGCGATGATTATGGGAACTGGTTTTCCTCCTTTTAAAGGTGGGGTTTTAAAGTATGCAGATAGTATTGGAATTGATACGGTTGTTGAAAAACTTGAAGATTTGGGAAAAAACTATAGCAGTAGATTTACTCCTTCAAATCTATTAAAGTCTATGGCAAAAGAGAATAAAACATTTTATGGAGAAAAGAAATGAATGGTTTACTATATATCTTGATTCAAGGCGGTTTGATTTATAACTATCAGAAATTACATAACATTGTTTTTCTGGTACTTTCTGGTGTTGCTGGATATTTTCTAGTTCCTGGTTGTATCCTTTTTTGGATAGCGTTAGGTGTTCTCCTTATCTTTACCTTAGCACCTAAAATTAGAGAACAACTTATTACAAAAAGAGTTTATAACTTTTTAAAAAACAATAACGTTCTCCCTCAAATTTCTAAAACAGAAGAGGAAGCTCTAAACTCTGGAACAAAGTGGATTGCTGGAGAATTTTTCAGTGGTCAGCCTAATTTTAGACAGATCTATAATAGAAGCTACAATAAATTAACTAATGATGAACAATCCTTTTTAGATAATCAAGTAGAAACTCTTTGTTCTATGGTAACAGATTGGGATATCTTCCAACAAAGAGATATGCCCAAAGAAGCTTGGGAGTATCTGAAAAAAGAGAAATTTTTTGGAATGATTATCCCAAAAGAGTATGGTGGTCTAGGCTTTACGGCTTTAGGTCATAGTGCTGTTATTGAAAAGCTAGTTTCTAGATCTCAAGTCTTAGCAATCACAACAATGGTTCCAAACTCTCTAGGTCCAGCTGAACTTCTTATTCACTACGGAACCACAGAGCAAAAAGATAAATACTTAAATAAGTTAGCAACAGGGGAAGAGATCCCATGTTTTGGTCTTACTGAGCCTCTTGCTGGAAGTGACGCTGCTTCTATTACCTCTACTGGCGAAATTATTAAAGAAGGTGGAAAGGTAAAGATTCTTTTAAACTATGAGAAGAGATACATTACTTTAGGAAATATTGCTACTGTAATTGGTCTTGCCTTTAAACTAAGAGACCCAAATAAGATCTTAGGAAAAGGAGAAGACCTAGGAATTACTTTTGCTCTTATTGATGGGAAAACAAAAGGTGTTGATTCAACTAAAAGATTAGATCCTTTAGGGGTTCCTTTTTATAACTCTCATCTAGTAGGAAAAGACGTAAAGATCTCAATGGATGATGTAATTGGAGCAGAAGCTGGTATTGGACAAGGTTGGAAAATGCTTATGGGATCTTTGTCTGTTGGACGTGGGATTTCCCTTCCTTCAACTAGCCTTGGAGCCAGTAAGTTAGCAACAAGAGTTGTTGCTGGATACTCTGTGGCAAGAGAACAGTTTGGTTTAAGCATTGGAAAATTTGAAGGTATTCAAGAGCAAATTGGAAAAATAGTTGGTCTTACTTATATGCAAAAAGCATCAGAAAAATTCGTTCTTGACGCTATTGATTCTGGAGAAAAACCAGCTGTATTAAACTCTGTAATGAAGTATCATTCTACAGAAAATTCTAGAGAAGTTATTAAAAGTGCTATGGATGTTTTAGGTGGAGCTGGAATTATCAAAGGTGAGAAAAATCTTTTAGGAAATCTCTACATAGGTGCACCTATTTCTATTACCGTTGAAGGTGCCAATATTTTAACAAGAAACCTAATGCAATATGGGCAAGGTGTCATTAGATGTCATCCTCATATTAAAGATGAGATTGATGGATTAACTCAAGGAGATGTCTCCAAATTTGACAAGGCTCTTTTTTCTCATATCACACTGGGAATTTCCAATGGTGTAAGATCTATTTTCCTCTATTTAACACGAGGATATTTTGTTCCAATAGCTGGTGATAAAAAGTTAAGAAGATATGAACAAAAAATTGTCTGGGCCTCAGCATTTTTTTCTCTATATTCAGACATTGCACTTGGAGTATTTGGAGGAGGTTTAAAGAAAAAAGAGAATATAAGTTCCAAACTTGCTGATATATTTTCCCATCTCTATCTAGCTTCTTCTATTCTTAGGGAGTATAAAGAGAAAAAAGATGAAAAAGAACTTCTCAGTGGAAAATGGGCTTTAGAATATTGTCTTTATAATATTCAAAAATCCAGTGAGAGCTTTATTGAAAATATGTTTGATGGTCTTTTAGGAAAGGTTATGAAAGCTATTCCATTAACTCTTTTAAGAATAAATCCAATTGGATACTATCCAAGTGATACTCTCTCAAGAAAACTTTCTTCACAGATATTAGAAGATATCCAATATAAAGATTCTTTAACAAAAGGTATTTTTATTCCTAAAAATGAAAAAGAACAATTAGCAATTATTGATAAGGCACACACTCTTTATAAACAGACAAAAGATCTTGTCAAAAAAGCAAAAAGTGGAGAGATTCTCTCAAAAGAAGAGGAGTCTATATTAAGTGATTTTAGAAAAGTACAGTATGAAGCTATTACAGTTGATTCTTTTGATGTAAAGGAATATTTCAAACAAAGATGAAAGAGAATGAAACACTCTACTCTACAGTCAAATATATTTTAGAGCTTTTTGAAAAGCTATTTGACACATCTATTGAGGTTAATGGAGCCAAAAATTTAAAAACGGAAAACCCAACACTATTTGTTGCCAATCATTTTACCCGTTTTGAAACATTTTTGCTTCCATACCTTTTACACAACTACCAAAAAAAAAGAGTTCGTGTTATTGCTGACAAATCTGTTTTTGTACGATATTTAGGAGCCCTTCTTGAAAAAATAGGAGCTGTTTCTGTTGATAATCCTAAAAGAGATGAAATAATCATTTCAGATCTTATTCAAGGAAACTTTAATTGGCTTATTTTTCCAGAAGGAAGAATGGTAAAAAACAAAAAAGTTGAAATTGAAGATGGAAAATACTTTATAAAAGAAGGGGATGCAACCCACAAAATCTATACAGGAGCTAGTTATTTTGCTCTCAAATCTCAATGGATTCGAGATATTTTCTTAAAACTAAGATCTCAACAAGACTCTACAGTTGTCAGTAATTTAAAGGAAAAATACTCTTTAGATATTAATACACCGCTTTCTCGTCTTGATACTTACATTGTTCCAATTACAATTAACTATCTACCAATTAGAGGAAAAGAAAATCACTTTACCTCTATTGCTAGTAAGCTTTTTAAAGAGCTTACACCAAGAATCCTAGAAGAGCTTATGGTTGAAGGAGCGCTTCTTACCAATTCTAAAGTCATTGTTAATATTGGTGAAAAAATCAATATAAGAGAGTTTATTGTTGAGGCTTCTTCTTTAGCACCTCTTAATATGAGCTATGAAGAGCAAGAAGAACTTATTTTAAATAAACAACGATACAAACTAACAGACATTTTTTTACAAAGAATATATAATAATACGGTTATAACATTTGATCATATTTTTGCATGTACAATTTACTACTACCACTCTACACAAATAAAAGAGAAAAACCTTAAGATTCTTTTATACACTATCTATCTAAAAATCAAAGATCTAAACAAATACCATATTGACAAAAAAGTTGTAAGTGATATGGAAAACATCCTATCTGATGAGACCTCAAATCTCTATGAACAAGTAAAAAAACTTGCTCTTTCACAAAATATTATCAGTGAAAATAAAGAGACTATAGTAATCGCTAAAGATCTAATGAATCAAACTGTTGACTTCCATGAGATACGAATTAAAAATACTTTAAAAGTCTATTTAAATGAGATGAGTATTCATAAAGAATTTATGGCTATTATTAAAGAGTGTGGAGAGAAAGAAGATGAAGAGATAAAAAACTACTTGTTTGATTATCTTATCAATGAAGATCTTAATAATTTTTATTTAGCTAGAGAAAAATTTAAAGATAGAAAACCAGAAAACATAGGAAAACCAAGATTTTATGATGGAGAAAAAGATGAAGGAGTTGTAATAGTCCATGGGTTTTCTTCCTCACCTAAAGAGACACAAGAGATTGGTGATTTTCTTAA
Organism: Campylobacterales bacterium; assembly: GCA_025800305.1. Taxonomy (GTDB): domain Bacteria; phylum Campylobacterota; class Campylobacteria; order Campylobacterales; family SZUA-545; genus JAOXRY01. The sequence continues at coordinate 8,994 of JAOXRY010000128.1, forward strand.
TAAACAAGGATATAAGATCTATCTTGTCAGACTAGATGGTCATGGAACAGCACCAGCAGATCTAGCAACAAAAAATCACAACCAATGGTACAACTCTTTTAATCTAGGATATAAAATATTAAATGTAAAGTGTAAAAAGGTTCATATTTGTGGTTTTTCCACAGGTGGACTTATTATATTACAAGGTGCATATAAAAAGAACTTTCTTGGAAAAACAATATCTATAAATGCACCGCTAAAAACAGAAAGTATAAAAATTCATTTCGTCTCTTTAGTTAAGATATGGAATCAGTATGTCAGTGATGAATACAAAAAAGAGTCAATGGAACACTATCCTGAAAACCCAGATTCAAACTATTCTGAATATTATTTTTCTTCGATTAGTCAACTTAAAGAACTTATGGAATACACAGAAAAGATTTTACAAAAAATAAAATTACCAACTCTTGTAATTCAAGGAAGCGATGATCCTGTTGTAGATCCTATAAGTGGTGATGAGATCTTTGAAAACATTAGTTCAAAAGATAAAAAACTGGTCAAGCTAAACTTTAAAAACCATGGAATCATTAGAGGAAAAAATAGTCAAAAAGTTTTTAAAGAGGTATTACACACCCTTTTAGATTAATAAATATGATCTTCTAAATATTTACAAAACTTTAAACCATAGATGAAGATTATCCAATGGACAAATATCCACAGCATAAAAAGTAGAATAATACTAATTTGTCCATAGAGACTTACATAGTTGGTATTGTAAAAAACATAGTAGATAAAAAGATTTTTCGCTACTGTCCAAAAAGAAGTTCCAAATAGTGAAGCGTAAAATACAGCCTTTACCTTCATCTGTTTATTTGGAGAGATGTAATAAGAGAGAAAAAAGATTGACCATATAATTCCAAAGGTCAATATAAAATTCATATCAATAATTTTAAAAGTTGTATAGGTTGTTAAGATCATCTGAAACTCATCTGAGATATAAAAAGCAAGAATCATCATCAAAGGAAAAAGAACTGTCAACATAAGATATATTAAAATCGCAACTAAATAGTTTCTGATTTTTGTTTTATAGATCTTATTAATGATATATTCATAATCCATAAAGAAAAGAACAGAAGTCACAATTACAAATAAAACTCCCATTGTTCCTGTTTGGTTTGAATTGGCTATAAATTCATTGATATACGAAGAGATAATCTGTTGGTTTACAGGAAGAAGGTTTTCAACTAAAAAGTGATTTACTCTCTCTACAACAGTTTCAAATCCTTCAATCCTTGTAATGAGAGCTAAAGCTATTAAAAGCATAGGAACAATTGCAAAAAGTGTATAGAAACTTAGACTGGCAGCTTCATCTAGAGTATCATCTGTTCTAAAAAAATGGATTATCTTTTTAACCATTCATCGCCTCTAACTTCTCTTCTAACTCAAAGAAGATTTCAACCTTTTCATCTAAAGAGGCTTTTGCAACTTGATACTTTTCATTCAATACTGAAAGTCCATCTTTTTTATAACACTCTGGATCTGACATACACTTTTCTAAATTTGCTACCTCTTCTTCTAAAGAGTCAATCTCTTCTGGAAGTTTCTCATAAAGTATTTTCTCTTTATAAGAGAGCTTGGTCTGTTTTTTTTCTCTTTTTATTTCTGGTTTTTCCTCTTTTACTTCAAAGGTTCCAATTTCATTGATTTCATCTTCCAGTTCTAAATATTCAGTATAACTTCTTACACTCTCTTCAATCTCACCCTGACCTTTAAATATAAAAAGCTTCTTTGAGATCTTATCAACAAAATATCTATCATGACTTACAAAAATTAATGCACCTTGAAAGCTATTAAGATATTGTTCAAGAATATTGATAGTAGGAATATCTAAATCATTGGTCGGTTCATCTACAACTAGACAATCATATTTTTTTGTAAAGAGCCAAGCCAGAGCTACTCTGTTCTTTTCTCCACCACTTAATGTTCCAATTTTTTTATCAAGAAACTCTTTAGGAAAAAGCCAGTTTTTTAAATAGCCAAAAACGTGGATATTTCTGCCTTCAACTTCAACCCTATCTCCACCATGTGGACAGAAAGTTTCCATAATATCTTTAGAATCATCAAGCATATCTCTATGCTGATCAAAATACCCTACTGTAAACTCACCAGATTTAATCTTTCCACTGGTCTGTTTGTATTGCTTTAAAAGGAGTTTCAAAAAACTTGATTTTCCACTGCCATTTTTTCCAACAATGGCGATTTTGTCATGGAAAAGAATTCTAGAATTAAAATCTTTCACAAGGGTTTTATCGCCCAAAGAGAAGTTAAGATCTTCAATCTCAAAAAGCATCTTCTTTTTATTAACACCCTCTTCATTTCGGTTAAAGGATTTCTGCTCTCTTTGAAGCTGAACTTTAATCTTTTTAATAGCTGCTGGATTTTGTTTCAAGCTCTCTTTAAGTTCAATAGCTCTTTTCTTACGGCCTTCATTTCTTTTTAGACGTGCTTTCACACCACGATTAAGCCACTCCATCTCTGTTTTTAAAGTTCTAAGTTGATTCTCATACTGTTTTTCTAAAGTCTCTAACAGTTTTTGCTTCTCTAAAAGAAAATTGCTATAACCACCTTTAAAAGCTCTAATCTTCTTATCATCAACTTCAACAGTTTTTGTTGCCAATCTATCTATGAAATATCTATCATGGGAAATAAATAAAAGAGTGAATTTTTCCCGTAAAAGCATCTCTTCTAAAAACTTCACCATATAAACATCAAGGTGATTGGTAGGCTCATCTAAAAGCAAAAGATCTGGTTTTTTTAGAAGAAGTCCTGCTAAGGCTACTCTTCTTTGCTCTCCACCACTAAGTGTGACAACCTGTCTGTTTTCATAGGATTTTAGATCAAACTGGACAAGAACTCTCTCAATTTTATCATCAATATTCCATCCGCCATGGTGTTCAATATAGTTTGAACAAAGAGTTAATTCATTGGCAATATCACTATTTTCAGGATCTTTTGTCAGATCTTTACTAAGCTTTTCATAAAGTTCTTTTTTTTCTGTAAGAACAGATAGCTCTTTCTCAACAGCTTCTCTAACTGACAATTCAGGATTAAACTTAGGAGCTTGAGCCAACATCTCAATGCTTACACCATTAGCAACATTTCTTTCACCTTCATCAGGCTCTTCCAATCCAAGGGCAATTTTAATTAAAGTTGATTTTCCACTACCGTTTTTTCCAACAATAGCGACTCTTTCTCCTTCACTAATAGAGAGATTTACAGAGTCTAAAATTTTTTCAGAATCGTATTGTTTTGATATATTTTGAAGATCTACAAGGGTCATAAAAAGCTAAACTAAATCCAGTTCTATTTGAAAAACAGCACCTTTATCAGTGTTATAGGCACTTAGCTTACCTTTCATATTTTCATCAATAATTGTTTTGGCAATTTCAAGACCAATACCTGTACCATTTTCCCCTTTTGTAGAGAAATAGCTATCAAATATTCTAGGTAAGATTTCTTCTGGTACACCACCAGCATTATCACATATTTGAATTTTCACCTGTTTTTCATCTTTACTTATGATAATTTCTATCTCTTTATCTTCAACTTTTCTTTCAAAAAGAACATCTTTAGCATTATTTAAAATATTGACAATTACCTGTTTAAATTCATTAATAAGACCAACAGAGTGGGCACTTTCATCAACTTGATAGTTTTGGATAATATTGATTTTTAATTTTTCAAATTGTTTTTTAAGAAGAGACAACGCAGAATCAACTGATTCTAAAATTGAAAACTCACCATATTCAGAAGGTTTGAAGAAGTTTCTAAAGTCTTCTATTGTCTGATTCATATAGTCGATTTGCTCCATACAATCATCAGAAAAAGTCTCAGCATACTCAAGATCCATTTCGTCATATTCAACTCTATCTGGGATATCTTGAACTAAAAGAGCAAGACTATTAAGTGGCTGTTTCCATTGGTGGGCAATTGCACCAATCATCTCACCCATCTCTGCCATTTTTGATTGTTCTATTAGAAGTCTCTCTTTATGAAGAAGATTCTCATTTGCTTTTACCAGCTCTTCTGTTCTTTTTTCTACAAGCTTTTCCAACTCTTTTGCAGAGTCAGCTAACATCTCTCTATATCTTATACTATCAGTTATATCAGTAAATGAGACAATAGCTTTATTTTTTCTACCTAATTTAGAGT
>JAOXRY010000311.1 GCA_025800305.1 Campylobacterales bacterium
ACCCTCTTGAAGGTTTGTAAGAATAGCAGCGAGATCCCCACTTTTTTCAATCATAGGACCAGCAGTTACTTTTATATTTGTATCCATCTCTCCAGAGATAAGGTAAGCAAGTGTTGTTTTTCCAAGTCCTGGAGGGCCAAAAAATAGGGTATGATCTAGGCTTTCACCTCTTTTTTTTGCAGCTTCAATAAATACTTTTAAATTTTTTTTGATTTTTTCTTGACCTATGTACTCATCCCATACAGAAGGTCTAAGGCTTACATCATCGCCACCGTCAAAAGAGATTTTTTCCAGTTCAACCATTCTTTCCATTAATCAGTTTTTTCGCTTTTTTCTTTTTCTTCTTGCTCTTGTTTCATTCTTTCACGTCGTTCTGCTTCTGTAATATTTTGTTTATTGGCATTTGCAGAAACATAGACTAGAAAAAGAGCCATAACTCCCCAAGCTAAATAACTAAGAAAATCTTCCATATTAATATAGTTCCTTGGTAATTTTCTTTAATAATATCAAAAAATGATATAATTTTCCCGTACGAAGATTAAAAAGTAGGTTGTCTTACAAAATGAGCGAATTTGTTGAATTATTAAAAAAGTTTAAAATCCTTTATTGTGAGGATGAACCAGAAATCAGAGAAAATCTTTTAAATATTTTAAAAAGAAGAACAGATAATATAATCTCTGCAGAAGATGGGGCAAAAGGGCTAAAAAAATTCAAAGAAGAGAGTCCTGATTTTATCATTACAGATATTCAAATGCCTAATATGACAGGACTGGAAATGGTCAAAGCAATAAGAGAGATTGACGAAGACATTCCTGTTATTGTTACAACTGCTTTTAGTGATCAAGACTACTTTTTAGATTCAATTAATCTTGGTATCGATAAATATTTGATTAAGCCAATTAACAAAGATGAACTATTAAAAACAATAGAAAAGTTAGTTCGTGGACTAGAAGATAAAAAAACAGCAAATAAGTTTAGATTACAGAAAGAACAAGAGAAGTTAATAGCAAATACTGATGAGGTAATAAGTAAATTTGCAGATACTTTCCCATCTCCTATATTGATTTTGGAAGATAATGAGATCTCTTATATAAACAACAAGTTTATGGAAATTGCTGGAGTTAATGGCTCTAGACAACTTTTAAGCAAAGAAAAATGTGTTGATGATTTTTTAGAAAAAAGAGAAGATTTCTGTCACTCAATTAGTCAGCTAAAGCCAGAAACACCTTTTAAAAATAGAGTTTCGACTCACACTGATACAAAAGGAAGAAGAATTTTTCAAGTTATTGTAGAAGAGTTGGAAATAGAAAATCATACAGGAACTAAAAAACTATATATTTTTAATGATATTACAGTTGTAGAGTATCAAAAATTAAAGATTAAACACTATAACTTAAGACTTGAAGATCTTCTTATTCAGACAAAATACAAAGTAACTTCTTCTGTAGAAAAAACTCAATTAAAAGAAGAGTCTTCTTATAAGACTAGAGAGATGTCCAATGATGAAGCAGAGATCTTAAGAAAGAGTCATACTGAGAAAATTACAGCAGAAAACTATGTTAGTGAAATAGATCCTCATCTTTTTGAAGAGATAGATGAATTGGGAGATCTTGAAGATGAGTTTGATAATCTCATTATAGATTTTTCTAACACACAATCAAAAGAACTATTATTAAGTATGGTTGGGAAAATAGATAAATACGCTTTCACTGTAAAAGCATTAGATGAGTTTGGAGAATTGGCACAAGCACTTTTTTCAACAAGAGATGTTCTTTCAAATATAGATGAACTTGATGAGAAAAAAGCAAAAACAATCACAATGTTTTTAGAAAATATTCTTCATGATTTATCAAGTTGGAGAAAGAGTGTCTTTGCCCATAAGACAGCAATAGATATTCACTACTTAGATGCTTCTTTGTTTAGTTCTTGTCTTCAGTTAGAACTAAGCCTAACTGGTGTAAAAGCTACTGATGAAGATGATGAAGATGATTTGGAGTTATTTTAGTGGAAAGTCTAAAAGAATTAACAATCCTCTATGCAGAGGATGAATCAACAATAAGAATGTTGACAGATAGAATGTTGTCAAAAAGAGTAAAAAAGATTGTTTCTGTAGAAAATGCAGAAGCAGCTTTAGAAGCTTTTGATGAGTTAAACCCTGATGTGTTAATTACAGATCTTGAGATGGGCGGAATTGGTGGAGAAGAGCTTATTGAGATGGTAAGAGGGAAAAATACAGGTGTAAAAACTATTATTCTTTCTGGTTCAGATGAGGCGGATCATTCTGGTCAAGCAGATGTTTTTATGGTAAAACCAATAAATAAAAAAAGACTTTTTGAGGTGTTGGAAAGTTTTGCCAATTAATGAGGTTCTGAGTAGATTCCCATTTCTGCTAGAGCATTAGCCAATAGTTTTAGTTCGCTCTTATTGATAGGAAATATATTTTTATCTATTGTAAGCTGGTAACTTTCTGTACCATCTTGGGTAATATAGATATCCTTTACAGAGGCTAAATCTTTCTCTTTTTCAGATACTAGTTGATTTATCATGTTAAGATCGTTTAAAATATCGTCTAATTCATTTGCAATAGATTTATTTTCCATGGTGGTAGTATCGGAAAAAAATTTTTTAATTTAAATTTAAACTTTAAGGAAATATTTGTGACATACGATTTGATTGTTATAGGTGGTGGACATGCAGGAGTTGAGGCAAGTAATGCAGGTGCTAGAATGGGAAAGAAAACCCTTCTAATTACAACATTAGTTTCTCAAATTGGAGCGTGTAGTTGTAACCCAGCTATTGGTGGTCTGGCAAAAGGACATCTTGTAAAAGAGCTTTCTGCACTTGGTGGAATCATGGGTGGACTAACAGATAGAGCAACAATCCAATTCAAACTTCTTAACACAACAAAAGGTCCTGCCGTAAGAGGAAGTAGGGCACAAATTGATATGGATCAGTATGCTGTAAATGCAAAAGATCTCTGTCTAAAACAAGATAATCTAGATCTAGCACAAGAGTTGGCAGAAGAGCTTATTATTGAAGATGGAAAAGTTACAGGAGTAGTCACAAATCTCGGAAACAAATACACAGCAAAATCAGTAATCCTTACAACTGGGACTTTTTTAAATGGAATCGTTCATATTGGAGAAAAACAACTTGAAGCTGGAAGATTTAACGAGCTTCCTTCCAATAGGTTAGGAGATAATCTAAAAGAGTTAGGCTTTAATGTTGGAAGACTAAAAACTGGAACTTGCCCTAGAGTTGCTGGAAGTAGTATTGACTTTTCAAAGCTGGAAC
>JAOXRY010000324.1 GCA_025800305.1 Campylobacterales bacterium
ATCATAGCCCTGACTCCTTACCAACTAGCTTTTCTAACACCTGGAAGTAGACCTTCTGACGCCATTTTTCTGAAACATACTCTACAAATACCGAAATCTTGATAAACAGATTTTGGTCTTCCACAAATTTTACATCTTGTATACGCTCTAACTTTAAACTTAGGTTTTTTGTTAGCTTTTGCAATCATTGATTTTTTTGCCATAACTTACGCCTTTTTCGCAAATGGGAAACCGATAAGTTCAAGCTGTCTCTGAGCTAACTTGTCATCTCCACAATTAGTTACAATATTGATGTTCATACCGTGAACTCTGATAATATCATCATAGTTTACTTCTGGAAACATTAACTGCTCTTGTAAACCAAAAGCATAGTTTCCTCTTCCATCAAAACCATTTCTTGGGAATCCTCTAAAGTCTTTAATTCTTGGACTTGCAATAGAGATAAACTTCTCTAAGAAGTTGTACATTTTCTTCCCTCTTAGTGTAACTTTAACACCAGCGTTCATTCCCTCTCTAATTTTAAAAGTCGCAACTGACTTTTTAGCAGGAACAATTACAGCTTTTTGATTTGCAATAAGGCTGATAGTATCAGCGATGTTTTGCATTAATTTTGAATCTTTACTGTCATCACCAGCACCTACACTGATAACGATTTTTTCAAATTTAGGAAGAAGCATTGGATTTTTAAGACCAAACTCTTCAGTTAAAACTGGCTTAGCTTCTTCAATTTTTGTATTTACATTAAACATAAAATTACGCCTCCACTTTCTTCACATTTGAGATGTGGATTGGCATTTCTTTACTCTCATGTCCACCATCTTTGTTTTTCTCACTTGGTTTAACAGCTTTTTTGACTACTTTACAACCAGCTACAAGAACAGCATCTTTTTTAGGAAGAACTTGTAAAACTTCTCCCTCTTTGCCTTTATCATTCCCTGCGATAATTTTTACTTTATCACCTTTTTTGATCATTAGTTTAGTCGCCATCTTATAATACCTCCGGAGCTAGTGAAACAATCTTCATAAAGTTAGCATATCTAACTTCTCTACCAACAGGTCCAAAGATACGAGTACCGATAGGATCAGTTTTACCTTCACCAATGATAACTGCTGCATTCTCATCAAATCTGATTAGAGAACCATTTTCTCTTTGAACAGCTTTTTTTGTTCTAACAACAACAGCTTTAACAACCTGTCCTTTTTTAACCTTACCATTAGGAACCGCTTTTTTAACAGATGCAACAATTACATCACCAAGACTTGCGTATCTTCTTTTAGATCCGCCAAGCACTTTAATACACATAATCTCTTTAGCACCACTGTTGTCAGCAACTGCTAATCTTGTAAAACCTTGAATCATTCTGCACTCTCCGGTCTTGTATATGACTCAAGCATGAAAGATTTAGATTTTGATAATGGTCTACACTCAACAGCAGTTACAATATCACCAACTAAAATTTCATTCTTTTCATCATGTACTAAGTAGTTTTTAAATCTTTTTACAAACTTGTGGTATCTAGGATGCATTACCTTTCTCTCCACAGTGATTCTAACAGTCTTGTCTCCACTTCTAGATACAACAGTACCTTGAATAATTCTCTTTTTAGACTTTTCCACTAGTTACCTCTCTTTGCATTAATAGCAGTCATAATCTTTGCTATATCTTTTTTAATGCCTCTTAGCTCAGATGTATTCTGAAGCTGCATAGTTTTTTGCTTTACTTTTAAAGTAAAAAGCTGAGTTCTCTTCTCTTTTAAAAGAGCTGTTAGTTCAGCTGCTGATTTTTCGTTAATCTCAGTAAATTTCATTTGAACCCTCCAGTGTAACAATCTTACTTGTAACAGGAAGTTTATGAGCAGCTAAAGTTAACGCTTCTCTTGCTAACTCTTCATCAACACCTGCCATCTCGTATAAAATTCTACCTGGCTTGATGTTCATTACCCACTCTTCAACTCCACCTTTACCTTTACCCATTCTTGTTTCTAATGGTTTTTTAGTAAGTGGCTTGTCTGGAAAAATTCTAATCCAAACTTTACCTGCTCTATTAATCTTTCTTGTCATAGCAATTCTGGCAGCCTCAATTTGTCTTGAGTTAATTCTACCAGCACTTGTTGCTTTAAGAGCGATATCACCAAAAGAGATAGAGTTCCCTCTAAAACTTTTACCTCTATTTCTACCCTTTTGTACTTTTCTGTACTTGGTTCTTTTAGGCATCAACATGATTAAGCCTTTTCTTTTCTTGCTCTAGGTTTTCTAGGCTCTTTTTTCTCTTCTTGAACACCTGTAGCTAAAACTTCACCTTTGAAGATCCAAGTTTTAACACCGATAATTCCGTAAGTTGTATGAGCTTCAGCAAAACCGTAATCAATTTTCGCTCTTAAAGTGTGTAGAGGAACTCTACCTTCAAGATACCACTCTGTTCTAGCCATCTCAGCACCACCAAGTCTACCAGCAACAGAACATTTGATTCCTTTTGCACCAGACTTTAAAGCACCTTGCATAACTTTCTTCATCGCTCTTCTAAATGCAATTCTTTTCTCTAACTGTGTAGCAACATTTTCTGCAGCAAGTTGAGCTGAAAGTTGAGGCTTTCTCTCTTCTTTAATGTTAATTAATACTTCTCTTTTTACAAGCTTTGAAACGTCAGCTTTTAGCTTTTCAATTTCAGAACCTTTTTTACCAATGATGATACCTGGACGTGCAGCTTGTAAAGTAACTTTTAATTTCTTAGCTGTTCTTTCAATAATAATGTCACTGATTCCAGCGTAGTAAAGTTTTTTCTTTAAGAAAGTTCTTACTTTGTGATCTTCTGCAACATTGTTAGAAAGATTACCTTTTGATGGAAACCATCTAGATCTCCAGTTTTGATTAATTCCTAGTCTAAGACCTATAGGATGTACTTTTTGACCCATTATTTATCACCTTCTGCTTGTGCTACTTCAACAATGATATTAGACATAGGCTTTCTAATCTTTGTTGCTCTTCCTCTTGCTCTTGGCTTCCATCTTCTAAGAACTGGACCTCTATCAACTCTTGCACTTGTAATTACTGCATCAGCTGCTTCTAAAGAGCTATTAGCTAAAGCTGAAACAACTACTTTATAAAGAACTTTTGCACCTTTGTTTGGCATGAACTCTAAAGCAGCTAGTGCTTGTTCAGCATTCATCCCTTGAATTTCTCTTGCAATTAGTCTTGTCTTAGTTGGTGAAAGTCTAATAAATTTTAATACACTTCTTCCCATCTTACTTACCTATCTTCTTTTGTACTGAGCCTTTGTGGCCTTTAAAAGTTCTAGTAGGAGCAAACTCACCCATTTTATAACCGATGTGATTCTCTGTAACATAAACAGGAACGTGATCTCTACCGTTATGAACTAAAAAGTTAAGACCTACCATGCCAGGAGTAACCGTACTTCTTCTTGACCATGTTTTAATAGGCTTGTTACTATTTTCTTTTCTTGCAACGTCTACTTTCTTTTGTAAGTGAGCGTCAACAAATGGACCTTTTTTTAGTGATCTAGCCATTATCTAACACCTTTTTTTCTTCTAGTGATAATTAGTTTATTAGAAGCTTTTTTCTTACTTCTAGTTTTGTAACCTTTAGCAGGAGTTCCCCAAGGTGAAACTGGAATTCTAGAACCGTTAGTTTTACCTTCACCACCACCGTGCGGGTGATCAATTGGGTTCATCGCAGAACCTCTAGTTTGAGGTCTAATACCTAAGTGTCTACTTCTACCAGCTTTACCAACTACCATGTTAGAAAACTCAGCGTTACCAACTGTACCGATTGTAGCCATACACTCAGAAAGGATATATCTCATCTCACCACTTGGTAATCTAAGAATCGTATATTTCTCTTCTCTACCCATAAGCTGTGCATAACCACCAGCACTTCTAGCAATCTGACCACCTTTACCAGGCTTCATTTCGATGTTGTGGATGATTGTACCAACTGGGATACTTTTTAATTTCATTGCGTTACCAGCAACAATATCAAGACCAGCTTCAGCTGATTCTACATTGTCACCTACTTTTAAACCTGTTGGTTGAATGATATATCTTTTCTCACCATCAGCGTAGTTTAAAAGTGCAATTCTACAGTTTCTATATGGATCGTACTCAATAGCAGCTACTGTTGCAGGGATACCAAATTTGTTTCTTTTAAAATCAATGATTCTATAAAGTTTCTTAGCACCTCTTTGTTTATGTCTAGAAGTGATTCTACCTCTGTTATTTCTACCTGCAGCAGATTTCTTCATTACTAATAAAGATTTAACACTAGCTTTTGCTGTGATATCCTCATTAGAGATTGTTGACATAAATCTTCTAGCTGGAGTAATTGGTTTATAAGTTTTAATTGCCATTATCTACCCCTTATACCGTTAAAGATTCTATCTCTGCACCCTCTGGAAGAGTAACATAGAATTTTTTGTAATCAGCTCTAGAACCTAGAACACCTCTAAATCTTTTAGTCTTACCAGACATTCTCAAAGAGTTAACAGCTACTGGCTTAATTCCAAAATACTCTTTGAAGATTTCTTTTAAACTGTTTTTTGTAACTCTAGTGCTAGTTTGAACAACGATTTTACCTTGCTCTTGAAGACCTAAAGATTTTTCACTATATAAAATTGATTTAATATCTGTAATAGTTGCCATTTACGCCTCTTTCACGATCTGGTCGAAAACTTCTTGTTTCATGATAACTGTTCTATAAACACTTAAAACGTACGCGTTTAATTCACTTGCGAAAATTAAAGCTGCATTTGGAAGGTTTCTATATGCTAAATAAGTTTTTTCATCTAGTGTATCAACTACAACTAGAACATCTCTACTACCAACTTTGTTTACTAAAGCAGCAGCATCTTTTGTTTTACCAGACTCAATAGCTACACTTGGAACAACAAATAAAGCCTCAGCTTTTGCTTTTTCGTTTAATGCAAACTGTAAAGCTAAAGTTTTTTGCTTTTTGTTAACTTTTTGAGTGTAGTTTCTCTCATTAGTTGGACCAAAAGCTCTACCACCACCAACAAATACTGGAGAAGTGATTGAACCAGCTCTTGCTCTACCGCCACCTTTTTGTGACCATGGCTTCTTACCACCACCAGCTACAGCAGATCTATTTTTTGTATGAGCAGAAGCTGCTCTTGCATTTGCTAAATATGCTTTATTAAATAGGTATAGATTGTGAGAGTTGATCTCTTCGTACTTTGCAGGAACTTCTGCTTTTCCGCTATTTTCAAATTTTTCGTTTAATACAATTGCTTCAGCCATTATATAACCTTTATTCTTCCAAGACTACCGTTTGCACCAGAAACGCTTCCTTTAAGTGCAACAATCTTGTTTTCTGCATCAACACTAACAATTGTGCTTTTTACACTGTTTGTAGTATTTCCATATTGACCAGGCATTTTTCTACCTTTTTGAACTCTACCTGGGAATTCTGCATTACCGATAGAACCAACTCTTCTATGAAATCTAGAACCGTGAGATCCTGGACCACCTGCGAAGTTGTGTCTTTTCATAACACCACTAAAACCTCTACCTTTAGTTGTAAAAGTAGTTTTTAATACTGTACCTTCTGCAAGTGCTGATAAATCAATATCACCAACTTCAGCGTTTGCAATATCTAATGTTGCAAATTTGTTGAACTCTTTTGATAAAGAGTATTTTTTTTGCTGACCTTCGATAGCTTTATTTGTTACTTTACTAGCACCAACGTAAGCAACTAATGCTTGGTTGTCATTAGTTTTTTCAACAACTTTAGCTTCTACAACTCTAACAAGAGTTACAGCTTGTGCAGGAACACCTAGTGTTCTGCTCATTCCGATTTTTTCTACAATATATTCCATCGACATTAACCTTCGTTAGCCATTGATCTTACTTCAACATCTACCTCTGGTGCAAGATCAAGTTTAATTAGAGAATCAACTGTGTCACTTGTAGCAGAAATAATATCCATTACTCTTGAGTGAACTCTGATTTCAAATTGCTCTCTTGAATCTTTGTTAACATGAGGAGATCTCAGTACCGTATACCTCTTTTTCTTAGTAGGTAATGGCACAGGTCCAATTAGCTCAGCACCTGATCTTTTAATAGCATCAGTGATAGCTAAAACAGAATTGTCAAGCACTCTATGATCGTATGCTTTTAGCTTAATTCTTATCTTTTCCATATGCTGGTTTTTCCTTCTTTTCTCTCTAAGCTTTTCTAAAATGAGACGCAATACTATCAGAATAAGGTGAAAAAGGCAAGGTTTTTTAGGAAGTTTTTTCCTTTTTAAAAGGAAGAAACTAAAGAATTAGATTTTTTTCTTATTTCTTTTAAAAATATGGCTATTAAATGGATTTTTTATATTTTTAAAATTCATTAGCTTATTTTAAATTACATTTTTTGTGAAAAATTTTTAGTCAATTTTTGCATTTTTTTCATCTCCATTAACCACAACTAATTATCCAACATTTATATTAATGGTAAAATTAATTATGGAATTTTTTAGAAAAGAAAAAGATTACGCTATTTGCCTTTTATGTAGTCACTACTGCAAATTAAAAGATAGTCAACAAGGCATTTGTGGGGTCAATCAAAATATTGACTCTCAAATAAAAAACCTTGTTTATGGCTATCCATCTGCTATAAATATAGATCCTATAGAGAAAAAACCTCTTTATCATTTTCTACCGACTTCTAAGTCTTTTTCCCTTGGAACTATTGGATGTAATTTCAAATGCCCTTTTTGTCAAAATTGGTCCATGTCGCAAAAGCGAAAACTTTCCACTGACAGGTACTTTACTCCTACTCAAATTTCTAATCTGGCAAAAGAGCATAATTGTCAATCTATCTCTTACACATATAACGAACCATCAATTTTTTATCCATATATAAGAGATATTGTATTTGAAGCAAAAAAATTATCAATTAAAAATATTTTTGTTTCCAATGGCTTTGAGAGCAAAGAGGTTATTAGTGATATGAAAGATCTTATTGATGGGATAAATGTAGATCTTAAGTCGTTCAACATTGATTACTATAAAAAATCTCTTGGAGGAGATCTTAAAACTCTTTTAAATAATTTAATACTTTTAAAAAAAATTATGTGGGTTGAAGTAACCACTCTTATTGTTCCAACAAGGAACGATTCTCAAAAAGAACTAAGAGAAATTGGTCAGTTTATATATAATGAACTAGGAGCGGACACACCTTGGCATCTTTCTGGTTTTCATCCCAATTTTCAAGAACAAAGCCTTCCTTCTACCAGTGTTGAGTCTTTAAAAAAAGCTTACAGTATTGGTAAAGAGATAGGACTTAAATATGTCTACATAGGAAATGTTGGGCTGGAAAATCCAACAATCTGTCCCAAATGTCAGACAACATTAATAGAGAGAAAATACTTTAATGTAACAAAAAATATTCTTACCAAAGGTTCTTGTCCAAGGTGTGACAATAAAATTGAAGGAGTTTTTTTATGAAAGATCTGTTAATTAAATTTACTACTAAAGCAGATGGAAACATCGCTTTTCATGTAGGTGACAATAAATCCAATGTCATTAAAAACCATGAAAAATTAGCAAGAAAATTAAACTATGATGTGAACTCTCTTGTTTGGATGAAGCAAATACATGGAAATGATGTTGTCACAGTTGATGAAAACATAGACTTTCAAAATCCGCCAACTTGTGACTCTTTGATTACTAATATTAAAAATAAGCCTCTTATGGTTATGGTTGCAGACTGTACCCCTATTCTTTTTTATGATGAGAAACAAAAAGCTATTGGAGCTATTCATGCAGGAAGAGCTGGGGCTTTTTTGAATATTGTGAAAGAGACTGCTTTGAAGATGGCAAAAACTTATGGAACTAAAATCGAAGATCTAAAAGTCCATTTGGGAACTTCTATAAAAAACTGTTGCTATCAAGTTAATGAAGAGATCGAAAAAGAAGCTAATAGTTTGGGGTATGGTTTTTCAATAAGCAAAACTGGTAATGGGATCTTTCTAGATGTTAATAAGATTTTAAATAAACAGTTGAAAGATCTAGGGATTACAGATATTGAAGAGAGTGGTTCTTGTAGTTCCTGTGAAAGTGATTCTCTTTTTTCTTATAGAAAAGATAAAGAGAAACAAGGGAGAATGGCTGGAGTTATTATGATGAAATAACTCCTATGTTCTCATATTTGTTTTAATTGCTTTTATAAAGTTTTCTGGATCTGTCTTACCTATAAAACCAACAGAGCCTAACTTCTCAGTTTTGATTTTTACACCCTTATCTGACATACTACTATTAACAACTATTGGAATATCTTTTAATTTTTTACTTTCTATTATGTGGGAGATAACTTGATAACCATCTTTGTGAGGCATTTCAAGATCTGTAATGATAAGTCCTATATTATCAATCTCTTCTTGAGTTAAAGAATCTAAATGGGTAATAATCTTTTGCCCATCTTCAAATACTTTATAATCAATTTTAGTATCAGACAAAATTTCTTCAATAATCGCTCTTGCACTTCTACTATCTTCTGCAACAAGAAGTGTTTTGTCTGATTGAAGTCCGTCTTTTGCAACAGTCTGAACAGTATCGTCCATACCAAATACATCTGTTAAAAGTTGTTCAACATCTAAAACCCTACAGACAA
Organism: Campylobacterales bacterium; assembly: GCA_025800305.1. Lineage (GTDB taxonomy): Bacteria > Campylobacterota > Campylobacteria > Campylobacterales > SZUA-545 > JAOXRY01. The sequence continues at coordinate 8,631 of JAOXRY010000324.1, forward strand.
CATCCTCTCCTTTCACTTTTATAAGTGCAGAATAGGTAACAAAGTTGTCATTGTGATCACTGGTTTGAAGACTCTCAACATTTACATTAAAAATATTTTCAATATCAAAAATAGGAAAAGCTATGATTTTTCTATTGTATTCACATACAACTGTTTCCATATAGGTATTTTCCTCTTTGTACATTCCTAACCATCTTTCAATGTTTAGAAGTGGAATAATTTGCTTGTGATAATTAATATATCCCTCTAAGATCTCACTGGTTTCGCCATTTTTAATCTCATTTTTTACAACTTTATATCTTTTGTAATCTTCTATTGATTTAATTTTTGATACATTGATTCCATAATACTCTTTATCATTAAGCTGAAAAAGCATAATTTGCATTACATTATTCATGTGGGACTTTGTCATATTTGAGACACGAGAGATAGTGTTAGAGCTCATTACTTACGCCTTTCCTTTTGCACTTTGTATTGAGTTTATATATTTGTACGACACTGGAATCTTCTGATATTTTGGAAGATTTTCTACTAATTGTGATATTATACCACCAAAATCATCAAAAAGATAGTTAGCAAGGCTTCCAGGAATAGGATTTATCTCATTTAGATAGACTTTTCCTTCATCTACAAAGAAATCACATCTTATAATACTTCCTTGAAAAAGTGGGTCGTAGATCTTTTTAAAAGCCTCTCTCATCTGGTCTTTTAGCTCCTTGGAGATCTCAGCTTCATTAACAGAGCTGGATCTTGAAAAGTCTAAATACTTTTTATCAAAATCTAAATGACCATCTTTTGAAGGCTCTTCTACAATACTAAAAAGAAACTCATCGCCAACTTTACATCCTGCTAAGTTATACTCTTTAATTCCTTTTTTAAATGGCTCTACCAAAACTTCATTATCAAACTCAAAAGCTGTATCTTTTCCATAATCTAGGTCT
>JAOXRY010000131.1 GCA_025800305.1 Campylobacterales bacterium
TAAAGCGTAGTAGTAGACCAAAACAGATTCAATAAAAAGTGCAAAAAAAGTAAGAAGAAGCTCTTTAAGTCCGTAAGTTGGAGGAATCATATTATATGTCATAAGGGTGCCAATAGCAGTGTAGGACAGAAAAAAGGATATCATCCACTTATTACCTCTTTCTCTACCCATAAAAAAGTAGATAATAATCGGTACAGTAAAAAGCCACATTTTTCCTGTTTTTTCAACACCGCCATAGGCAAAAACCACTAATGCCATGGTAATTAACACAGTAAGTAATACGGAAGCTGCAAGGAAATAGTTTCGTTTTTTATCTAAAGTAATTCTAATGTTAAAAAAAAGAAGTAAAGAGAGAAGAACCTCTAAAGCACCGATTAAAGTTTTCCCTGCTATAGCAATATTGTAAAGACCATAAGTTACAAAAACAAAAATCATTACTACTGAAAAAATTTCTATAAACCTACTTCTATCAGCAATAGATTTATCAAGAAAAACACTGTCTTTAGTTGCTATAAAAAAATCTAATATCATACATCCAACCCTCAAGGATTATAATACATGAAAAAAGATAAAAAGAAAGATTGAAAAAGTGGTGCGGACGGAGAGACTCGAACTCTCACGCCGTGAAGCACTAGATCCTAAATCTAGCGTGTCTACCAATTCCACCACGTCCGCATTTAACAATAAGTTTTAAGTGGTGACCCCGTTAGGATTCGAACCTAAGACCTACGGCTTAGAAGGCCGTTGCTCTATCCAGCTGAGCTACG
>JAOXRY010000011.1 GCA_025800305.1 Campylobacterales bacterium
CTCCTAAGACCTACGGCTTAGAAGGCCGTTGCTCTATCCAGCTGAGCTACGGAGCCACTTACTAACATGAAATTTAAAAAGTGGTACGCCTGAGAGGAGTCGAACCCCTAACCTACGGAGCCGAAATCCGCCGCTCTATCCAATTGAGCTACAGACGCAATCTTATCAAATTTCATTTTAAAAATAATGGGGTGAATAATGGGATTCGAACCCACGGCCCTCGGAACCACAATCCGATGCTCTAACCAACTGAGCTATACTCACCATACATCATCACATTCTTAAAATAAGTGGTCGGGATGAGAGGATTCGAACCTCCGGCCCCCTGGTCCCAAACCAGGTGCGCTAACCAGACTGCGCTACATCCCGCTTATTTTAGGAGTGGGATTTTACAACATATTTAGATATTTGTCAATAGCTTTCATCATTATTTGGGAAGTTTTTTGATTTTACATCAGAGATATAATCCTCTATCCCTTTTGTGATAAGGCTTTTACCGTCTAAATATTTTCTTACAAATTTTGGACTTAACTTGTCATAAAAACCGAACATATCAGACCAAACAAGAACTTGTCCATCTGTATCTGAGCCGGCACCAATACCAATTGTTGGGATATTTATGCTTTCTGAAATCTCTTTTGCAACATCAGAAACTACACCTTCTATTACAATGGCAAATGCTCCAGCTTCTTCTATAGCTTTTGCATCTTTTAAAAGCTGTTGTTTATCTTCTTGGGTTTTTCCTCTAATTTTATATCCACCTTCACTACGGACAAATTGTGGCATAAGCCCAATATGTCCAATAACAGCAATTGAGTTATTAGTAAGATGCTTTATAATATCAGCTCTCTCTTCTCCACCTTCTATTTTTACAGCATCTGTCTCTGTTTCTTGGTAAACTCTTACAGAATTAGTAAGGGCTTCATCTTTATTGTTATATGTTCCAAAAGGCATATCTGTGATGATAAAAGTCTCTTTTGCTCCACTGCATACAGCTTTCGTATGATAAATCATTTGATCTAATGTAGCTGATAAAGTATCGTTTTTTCCTAAAAAACTCATATTAAGGCTATCGCCAACTAAAATTATGTCGATATAGCTATCAAAGATTGATGCAAAAAGAGCGTCGTAAGCTGTTACCATAGTCAGTTTTTGACTATTTTTGCATTTTTGTATAGAATTAATATTCAATTTTTTTGACAATTGGAGATCCTTGATTTTTATTAAAAAAGTCATTATAGCAAATTTAAAAGTCTTATTTTTATGGGTGTAAAAGAAGATTTAGAGAGTAGATTTGATTTCGATATAGTAGACGAATTTATGGATCATTATGAAGCTACCTGTGATATGCTTGAGCCAATAATTCTTTCTTTGGAAAATCCAGAAATGTATGAGAGAGATATTAATGAACTATTTAGAGTTGCCCATAATTTAAAATCAGCAAGTGGATTTTTAAGGCTTGGTCTTTTACATAGATTGGCAGGATTTATGGAAAACACTCTTGAAAAAGCAAGAGCTCAAAAAGGACCAGCAAGTGAGGAATTTATCGACTGGCTTTTGCTTATAAGTGATCAACTCAATGCTTGGCTTAAGAATTTAAAAGATGATAGTGATGAATTTATCCCTTTTGACAGAAAAATTCTTTATGTACCAGAAAATTTGGAGAATTAAATAATTATGAAAAAATTAGTTTCTTACATAACTACAAAACTACCTGAAAATAATTTTACGATAGATCTTGCAAATTCAATGTTTGAAAATGGCACTGATTTTATAGAATTGGGAATTCCTTTTTCAGATCCTGTAGCTGATGGACCAGTTATAGAACAAGCCAACCAACTTAGCTTAAAAAATAAGTTTACTCTGGAAGATCTCTTCTATATAAGTGCAAACATCAAAGCCAATAGAAACCTTTTTTGGATGGGATATTTTAACTCTTTTTATAACTATGGGGTGGAGAATATTTGTAAAAAAGCCAACTCTTTAGATCTGAAAGGTTTTTTGATTCCAGATCTTCCCTTTGAAGAAGGAGAAAGATATAAAAAAGAGTTTCAAGAATCAGATTTAGATCTTGTTACTTTTGTTGCTCCTACAGATTCAAAAGAGCGAGTAAAAAAAATAGTTTCAAATTCAAGTGGTTTTATCTATCTTGTTGCGTATGCAGGAATTACAGGAAGTGGACAAAGTGAAGATCTTACCCGAGTTGTAGCAGATATAAAAGAGTTTTCAAATACTCCTGTTTATGTTGGATTTGGTGTTGATAAAAATACTGCAAAAGAGAAGGCACAAGGTGTTGATGGTGTTATTGTAGGAAGTGCTTTTGTGAAGACTTTACTTGATGACTCTTTGACAAATATCCAGAAAATAGATAGTATTTCAAGACTATCGAGAGAGATTAAAGAAAAAATTAACTCTTAAGATCTTGTGGGGCTGACTTGGCTTCGACAGGATAGTATCGGTGCAGGTAGCATGTCGTCATGATTCGACGTTAAAAATTCGTTTAAATATAAACGCAAACAATACAGATTACAGACCAGCTTACGCTCACGCTGCGTAAGTTCAACAACTTAGGTCAGGAACGCATCGTCTAGCCATTGGACTTTGCCATTTCCTTCAATCGAAAAATTGGCTTAGTTTTTCTCTGTGGTAAGAGAAAAATGAAATTTAACCTGCGGGAGGAAAAGGCTTTTTTAAGTTGGGACTTACCTTCCAAAGATGATCAACTTAAATAAACATGTAGAAGCTTGTAGTTCAGAGCTATTTTGGACGGGAGTTCGATTCTCCCCAGCTCCACCATTTTATCATTCTTGAAAATATCAAAATATTCAATAAAGCTTTTAAATAAAGGAATTAACCTTGTTATTTGTACGGTTAAATATGTATTAATTCATATAAGTATAAGGATTTTAGGGGTATTATTAGGGGGTATTCAAAAAAATACCCTAAAACACCCAAAAAGGTTACCCCTAAAATGCCTAGAATAGTAGCCCCTTTAACAGAGATAAAAATCAATAAATCTAAACCAAGAGAAAAAGATTATAAGTTATTTGATGGGGAGGGATTGTTTTTACTTGTTAGGTCTAATGGAAGTAAATTATGGAGACTAAAATATAATGCCCCTTTAACTGGTAAAGAAAAATCTTTATCTTTGGGAAAATACCCCTATATAACACTTAAAAGAGCTAGAGAATTAAGGGAAGAAAATAAAAGACTTATAGCTAATGGTATAGACCCTAACGAAAAGAAAAAGCAAGATAAGTTAGACCATTTAAAAGCATTAGAAAAGCAAGAAAAAGCAAATAGCGGACAAATTCACATAGTATTAAATGCGTGGGTTAAAACTTTAGATAACAGCCAAGAGACTTTAAAGAGAAGGATAAAAAGTTTTGAAAATAATCTATTTCCTTATATTGGAGTAAAAAGAGATAGTATAGGAAATATAATTTACTCTCCTCTCATGTCTGATATAAAACATGAAACAATCTTAAAAGCTATAGATATTAAGAAAAAAACAGCAAATGAAACAGCAAGGAGGCTTTTGTCTGATTGTAAGACATTATGGGGTTATGCTATTGCCTATGGATATGCAAATAAAAATATAATTGAGATTATCCCCCAAAATCAAAGACCAAAAAAGCAAATTACCCACTATGCCAAAATCACAAACCCGACGATTTTAAGAGAGTTATTAAGTGATATAGAAACCTATAAAGGACACCCCATAATTAAATGTGCTCTTATGTTAGCACCTTATGTAATGCTAAGAGCTGAAAACCTAACTACTCTCAAATGTAAATATGTAGACTTTGAAAAACAGTTACTTACAATTCCTAGGGGATTAATGAAAATAAAAGATAAAAATCTACCTAATTTTAAATTGCCACTTACTAATTCAGCAATTAAAATATTAGAGGAGGTTAAGCAGTTTACGGGGTGGAGTGAGTGGGTTTTTCATGGAGTAAGAGAGACTAGTAGGCACTTAGACCCTAATGCAATTAATAAAGCTTTGAGGGTAACATTAGGGTATAACGATGAAAAGAAAGGAAGAAAACAAACTATACATAGTTTTAGAGGAACATTTAGAAGCCTTACAGATACACATCAAAAAGAACATAATATCCCCTTTATTGTTAGAGAGCGTGTTTTAGACCATCAAGAGACCAACCAAGTGGTAAGGGCTTATACCCATAAAGCAGATTTTACTGAGGAAATGAGAGAACTTTTAGACTGGTGGGAAAAATACTTGGATAACTTAAAGTAGAAAGATGATTGATAAAGAGAAGTTAAAAGAAGATTTAGATTATTACTTTGAAGTTCATAGGGTATTTGATTTTAATAGTGTAGATAACCATAAAATAATGGTTCTTAATACCTACTCTAATATCATAATTAAGGCTAAGCTAGTGCTAGAGTGGATGGAGAAAAATAGAGTAGAAAATGGAAAGAAAGAGCTAAGGGAAGTTAAAAAGTCTTTAGGAGATACAAGGGAGCTTTTTTTAGGGATTAATGAACATGTTAAAAAAGGGAGTCACCAAAGAGTTAATAAGGTTATTGATTTAGTATTACAACAAATGGAAAAATATGAGAATAGGGATACTATACAAAGTGGTTACAAAAGCTTTTTAGATAAGAGTTTCTCATTATACTATCCCACTAATAGTAATGTCTTATCCTTAGTTTATAGTGAGTTATTATATTGGTGTGATGGGTTTACAGACTTTATCTATATAGGGGATAAAGAGGCACTTATAAGGGATATAATCAATGTCTTTATAGTAGAAAAACAGTTTAAAACGGACTTAACCTATAAGCAGATAAATATTAGTGATTTAGATGTTTCTTTACTGTATAACAATCAACAACAGGAAGAAAAAAACATTTTTCAAGCTTAAAATAAACTAAAAGGCAAAAGCAAAAAATAGGTATATCTCACTTTTTTTAATTCAAAATGGCACTTTTTAGGGTATTTTCTATCCAGTATGTTTATTAATCTATCAAAAGTCGCTAAAGTTCAATACCCTACTTTTATTTTAAACCTCATCATTTTTTATAAACTCCTATCATACAAATTCGTACAAAAAGGAATAAACAATGCAAGAAAGATTCTTAAGAGTTGGAGAGGTTGCAGACAGTTTAAGAATAGGAGTAACCACAGTGTG
>JAOXRY010000361.1 GCA_025800305.1 Campylobacterales bacterium
TTGCCTTTGCCAGTTCTGTCATATACATTGAAGGAATTTTAGGAATAAAGATCTCACCACCTTGCATTCTTTCAAAATTCTTTAATACAAACTTAACACCATCTTCCAAAGTAATTAGAAATCTTGTCATTTTTTCATCTGTAATTGGAAGTTCTGTAGCACCATCTTCAATTAGTTTTTCAAAAAAAGGAACCACCGATCCTCTACTTCCTACAACATTTCCATATCTTACTACAGCAAATTGAGTTCTTCTTTTTCCAACCATATTGTTAGCAGCTACAAAAAGCTTATCTGAAGCTAACTTAGTAGCTCCGTATAGATTAATTGGGTTTGCTGCTTTATCTGTTGAAAGTGCTATCACTTTATTAACGTTATTAAAAAGAGCTGCCTGTATTACATTTTCTGCCCCATGAACATTTGTCTTAATACACTCCATTGGATTATATTCAGCTGCAGGAACTTGTTTTTGAGCTGCTGCATGAATGACATAATCAACATCTTGCATTGCTTCTTTCAATCTGTTAGCATCACGAACATCACCAATAAAATATCTCATACATTTATCATTAAATTTTTGTAACATTTCAAACTGTTTTAATTCATCTCTTGAATAGATAATAATCTTATTTGGTTTATAATTTTCAAGAATAATCTCTGTATATTTCTTACCGAAACTACCTGTCCCACCTGTGATTAATATATTTTTACCATTAAACATTGTATTCCTTTATTTAACTACTAATTCTATTTTTCTTCTGCATGTTTTTCAAACTCTTTATACCAATCAATATTCGGTGCTAAAAAATCTTTTTCCATATGTGTAGCTAAAGATTTCATAGGAGAAAAGAGTTTGTATCTCTTCCCAAAAAAGATCTGCATCCAACCAAAACCATCTAAATATGCTTTTTTAAAAATCTTTCCATACTCTCCAAATAGTCCTAGTTTTATTAGATTAGAAGGACAAAGAATTACTTCTTTTGTAGCACATAACCAAAGTGAAGCATCAAGATTCCTTTTTGTATAAGTATTAAAAACATGTTTTGATTGTTTTAATACTTTTTTAGTTGTTAAGAAAGTCATTGTAGTTGTTGCAACACTTCTCCAATGCTCACCAGCACAAATTTTTATTTCATTTTTATAATCGTGAAGAGGCAGTGTATAATTGTCTAAATGATCGTATGGAGTCACAAAATCAACGTCATCTTCTTGTAGAAATTCTACTAATTTATAAAAAGTATCAGGCAGATAAAAATAGTCATCTTCTGCAAAATAGATATTTTCACTAAAAGTTTGCTCTTCCAAGATCTTCATCTGCAACCTAAAAGTTTCTCTATTTCCAATAGAGTCTACATTGATAATCTCTAGTTCATCTTCATTAAAGTACTTCTGAAAAAGTTCTTCGTACTCTTTCGGACAACCATCTAAAATTGCAAACACTTTAAAGTTTAAATTTGTTAATGATTTTCTAAAAGAAGATAAACAAAGTTCTGATAGCTTTATTTTATCATCTTGATGAACTGCGGGTACTTTTGAAACTTTTGGATATATTCTATATGCTATTGCTACACTATTCATTAAATCGGTTTCTCCTTTAAAACTGCAAATAAGTAATCTAGATTTTCTTTTGGAGTATATCTAAATCTATAAAGATCAATAATTGTGTCTATTAAAATATTCATAATATATAACCCTTTATAAACTAATCCATTAAAACTACCTGACACTTTTCTAACATATATTGTTTCAGCAACACCATACATCTTTCTTCTAACATTAGATGGTTTATTATTAAATGACTGACCTTCTAAATGAGCAATTTCTGGCGTATTAATGACCACTCTTTTCAGTCCCAGTTTTGAAATTCTATACTGCATCTCTGTCTCTTCATAATACATAAAGAACTCCTCATCAAAACCACCAATTTTTTCAAACAGTGACTTAGTCATAAACAGATCTGCCCCTGTTATATAATCAACTTCTTTAGTTTCATCAATTTTGTGGTAACTTTTGTTCTGTTTTTTCTTTCTTAAGACATCAAGAAAAAGTAATCGCTTAATTGACTTCTCATATTTACCAATCATCGTTTTTCTGACTCTTTTAAACTCTGCGAAAGAGTGTATAACATCACCTTCCTCATCAGATAAGTAACACCCCAATGCTCCTAATTCTTGAGAATTGGCTTCAAAATAATCAAAAAATTTTTTTACTGCATTATTATGGAGTATAGTATCAGGATTTAAGAAAAAAAGATATTTTCCAGTAGCACTCTCTACTGCTTTATTATTACCTCTTCCAAAACCAAGATTTTCTTTACTAAGAATAGGTTTTACATTGGGATAATCTTTTAAAAAACTATAATTGTCATCAGTCGATAAATTATCAAATACAATCACTTCATAATTTATATCCGAAGTTTTTTCTAAAATTGATTCTATACAGTTTTTTAACAGTTCTTTTGTATTGTAATTTACAATAATTATTGATACATCAATCAAATTTTATACTTTGTAATAATTTTTTATTCTCTGATATTTTAAAATCTATCTCTTTAATAAATTTTTCTTGTATTGAAGAAAACATTCCATCACTAAGATGAATTAAAGTGTCTACCAATTCTTCAGTATTTTTATATGACAATACAGATTCGCTAGAAAGATTCCATCCTGAACGAACACTATCTTCTAATATCATTACTTTTTTATAGCTACAAGCCATAGAATAAGAAGCTGTTAATCTATCATAAAGAAATTGTTTATTTTCTGTATTAACAAGAGGTAAAACAAAGTCTGATTCATAAATATTCTTGAAAAAATCCTCATCATCTAAATAGGAGTGAAAGATAAAAAACTCTTCTAGCTGATTTTCTTTAGCTAGTTCAACAAGTTTTCTTCCTTCTCCAGCACCATCAACACTAGAGACAATATTAAATTTAATATTATTTACTTTTTTCTCTTTCAACTTTTGGCAAACTTCAATTAATTGGCTAAAGTTTCTCTTTTTAAAGTCCACATGACCGGAAATAGAAATTTGCACAAAATCTCTTGATGCTTTTTTATGTTTAAATTCTAAATTTGGAAAAACAGCCAAAAAATATCCATCAAGATAATCATATCTATCCTTTAGGTTTTCAAAAGCGTAATCAACCATTAAAAAATATTTTTCATCTAGACTTTTTTTGACATCTATTTCACCAATATTATGAATAACTCCTATTTTTTTATCAACCTTTAATGATTTGAAAACTTTGTAATGACGTTTAGGCTCAATCGTATTAAAAACAACTGCATCTATTTTATTTTTTTTAATAATTCTTTGAAGTTTAAATTTATAAAAGATTGTTCTTAGCTGAAGGTGGAAAATAAAAAAGAATCCAATCTTGCTAATAACTTGGGATACCTTCTCAAATCTATTAAAAGCTTCTGAATATTTGTGAGGATTAACTACATATTCAATATTAATATCATTTTTTTCAAATATTGAATTTAAAAATGCGTTATATACAGGTAATGTTTCCGTATGATATTTATTAAGTTCAACAACTAAAATATTCATTTTTCATCATACCTTTAATTATAAACTCTTTGCTTAATTGTTAATTATACCCTTTTACCACTTTCTCAACTTACTACTTGGTATAAATTGCTATAATGTGATAAATACAGATACTTAAAGGTGAGTTTTGAAAGAAGCACTACAACGTTTTATTCCTTATATGAAGGACTATATCAAATATTTTTTAATTGCTATTTTAGGAACAATGATGTTTTCTGCAGGAACAGCTGCAACTGCATACATCATTAAGCCCGTACTAGATGATATATTTGTAACTAAAAATGAAAGTATGCTATATGTTCTTCCTCTAATCATTATTCTAATCTTTACAATCAAAGGTATAGGAAGATTCATTGGAACATACTACGCCGCTCATATTGGGCAACACATTGTTCACAGGATTAGAACTGAAATGTTACAAGTTTTGATGAAACACGATATAGCTTTTTTTATGAAAACAAAAAAAGGTGAATTAATCAGCCGTATTAGTTCAGATACAATGAGGATTCAAGGAATGGTTAGTACAGCTATTCCTGTTATATTAAGAGAATTTTTTACAACAATTGGACTTTTAGGAGTAGTTATCTATCAAAGTCCCAAACTTGCCTTCTTCTCCCTTGTAGTCCTTCCTGCAATTATTTGGCCACTTTCACTATTGGCAAAAAGAATGAAAAGATTCTCATTTAAATCTCAAGAACTTGTTGCTGACATTACGGCAAGATTAAGTGAGATCTTCCAAAATATGGAGCTTATTAAAGTTTACAATGGAGAAAAACAAGAAGCTACAAGGTTTGAAAAAGATAGCCATGAAGCTTTTAGAGTCTCTATGAAAATGGTTAAAACCAATGAACTTGTTTCACCTACTATGGAATTTTTTGGAGCAATTGGTGTAGCTACAGTTATTATCGTTGGTGGGCAAGAAGTTATAGATGGAAATATGACAGTTGGTACTTTTTTCTCTTTTATGTCTGCACTCTTTATGGTTTATACACCTATTAGATCTCTTTCACATCAATATAATGCACTTCAAGACGCAGTGGCTGCTAGTGAGAGAATATTTGAATATCTTGATATGAATCCAACAATTAATTGTGGGGATAAAAATTTTCCAAAGCCAATTGAAAAAGTGTCTTTTAATAATGTAGATCTATACTATGACGAAAAACAAGCATTAAAAAATATCAATTTGCAAGTCAATAAAAAAGAAACCATCGCCCTTGTTGGAGACAGTGGTGGTGGAAAGTCATCATTAGTCAACATGCTAGTACGATTTTACGATGCAACAAATGGTAGTGTAAAAGTCAATGACACAGATATCAAAGATGTAACTCTTCACGATTTAAGAGAGCATATCGCTTATGTTACACAGAGGGTTTTTATTTTTAGAGATACAATTTCTGCCAATGTATCTTATGGACATAAGATTGATGAAGGGAAAGTTATTTGGGCTTTAAAAGAGGCTAATGCTTGGGATTTCGTAGAAGATCTTCCTGATGGGATTAATACAGTTATGGAAGAGAGTGGTACCAACCTTTCTGGTGGACAAAGACAAAGAATCGCTATCGCAAGGGCAATTTATAAAGATCCAGATATTTTAATTCTTGATGAAGCGACAAGTGCACTGGACAATAAGAGTGAAAAACTAATTCAAGATGCTTTTGAGAAAATTTCCAAAGATAAAATCACATTTATCATTGCCCATAGACTAAGTACTATTAGAAATGCAGATAAAATTGCTGTTATGAAAAATGGTGAAATCGTCTGTTTAGATACAGAAGAAAACCTTCTAAAAAACTGTGAAGAATACAAAAGATTAAAATCTCTTCATTCTACGTAAAAAACTTTAGTTAACTTCCCAACTAAATTTCTTTAGAACTGTTTAGTACAAAGCCAAGTAAACAGTTCCAACTCTTTGTAATATCATTTTTTTTGTGATTGATTAATTCTATTACATTCCGATGATCGCCGTAGAATATTAAAAGGCTTATTTCAATATGGAATGTGAATTTCCCTCGGTCAACTCTGCTCCTAAAGAGAT
>JAOXRY010000370.1 GCA_025800305.1 Campylobacterales bacterium
ATCTGATATAAAATTAATCCAAAAATCTGTGATTAATAAAATAATCTTGGATGAAATCACTATTGTCATTATTGTCATGATGAATCACATCCAGAATACTTTTTCCTTTTTGTCTTTCAATTAAATAGTATAAACACCAATAACCACAAAGAACAGTATCTCGATTTTGTATTTCATCTTCTGAAAACACAATTTTCCTGCCAGATTTTGCAAGATAATGACTTACTTCATGTGGCATAATCAAACCAAATGGATCAAAGTATTCAACCATGAGTTTATCAATGTTTCTATGACAAACCCAATGTGTTCCTTGGCCTTCAATACTATCAAGATTGATTATTCCACATTCTTTCTTTTTTATCTGATCTGGCAATCGATCTCTTGAATAAATACTTCTGAAATACTTTATTTCCAAGTCATCAATCCATTTTTCGAGATCAAAGTTTGATAGAGGTTTATTTACAAAATGCTTCCAAGAATTAGAAAGTGGTTTATTTACAAAATGGCTCCAACAATTGGGATTGGGTTGAATGGACTGTTTTTTCCTAATAGTAATCCCTGGCCTTTTTTTTTTACCCTTTCCAGTCTTTTTACCTTTACCTGTTTTTTTACCCATCCCGATAGTTTCCCCCCAGTTTCCATATACAGGTGGAGGATACATTGGAAATTGTCCACCAGATTGAGGAAGATAAACATTTGAGTAAGGATTTGGTGGTGGAGGAGGTGGTGTTTTATCCACTTGAAGTCCTTTTCCGAACATTTTGGAAACAAGTCCTATTGCTATTGGAATTCCTATCGAAGCAAGTGCACTCAAAAA
>JAOXRY010000374.1 GCA_025800305.1 Campylobacterales bacterium
CTAATAAGGACACTTTGTATGGAAAAAACCTAAGAAGTAATGGTGTTCCAAAATTTTTAAAAGGAGAACCAAACACAAAAATAGATTTACAGGTGTATAGAAAAACAAACGATTCTCTATTTACTGTTTCATTAAAAAGAGGGAAAGTAGCCATCAAAAGTGTAGATGTTTCGTATATGATTAACGACTCAATTGGGTATATTAAATTAGAACGATTTGCTCGTACTACTTATAGAGAATTTAAATTAGCTTTAACCAAACTACAAGGAAAAGGCATGACCGACTTGGTATTAGACCTTAGAGGAAATGGTGGCGGATATATAGATATTGCGAATAAAATTGTTGATGAGTTTTTAGAAGACGGAAAACTCATTGTGTTTACCAAAGACAACAAAGGAAATGTAGATGAATCTTTTTCAACTTCTAAAGGTTCTTTTGAAAAAGGTGGACTGTATATTTTAATCGATCAAAACTCTGCTTCTGCATCAGAGATTGTTGCGGGTGCATTACAGGATAATGATAGAGGAACAACAATTGGAAGACGTTCTTTTGGAAAAGGTCTAGTACAAGAAGAAAAAGATTTAGGTGATGGTTCTGCAATCAGATTAACTATTGCTAGATATTATACTCCAACCGGTAGATCTATTCAAAAACCTTATGAAAAAGGAAAAGG
>JAOXRY010000384.1 GCA_025800305.1 Campylobacterales bacterium
ACAGAATTACCAAAACTAATAGAATCATATGGTTATGACCATACAATCTTAGATAAAGACAGTATTGAAATAGCACTATCACAAATTGATAAGTGTGATACAACAGAGACAATATGTATCATTAAAAAAGATAGTTTCTCAAAAGTAGAGCTGGAAGAGGAACATCAATTAGACCTATCTAACTATACTCCAAGAAGTGAATATCTAAAATATTTAAATGAACAATATAAAGACTCCAACATACTTTTTATTGGAACAACAGGTAATGCTGCAAGAGAGATGTATAGTTTTATGAAAGATACAAATAACTTCTATATGGCAGGAAATATGGGTGGAGCTTTAAGTCTTGGAGTAGGGGCAAGTAAAGCTGGAAAAAAAGTTGTTGTATGTGGAGGAGACGCTGAATTTGTAATGCACATGGGTGGATTAACAACAGCAGGAAGATACTCTGATGATTTAGATCTAACATATATCCTTTTTGATAACGAAGCAAATAAAAGTACAGGTGGACAAAATACATATCAAGGGCATATTGATTATATTGCTATAGCAAAAGCTTCAAATCTAAGTGTTGAAGAGAAAACAATTACAACTATAGAAGAATTCTCCAAAGTAATAGAACAACAAAGTAAAGGTCTAAATTTTATCCATGTTAAATGTGGTTTTGATGAAGAGACACCAAGACCGCCAATAGACGTTGTGAAAGTGAGTGGATTTAATGGTTAAAACAGCAGTAATAGTTGCAGGAGGACTAGGGACAAGACTAAAAGAGAGAACAGAATTTATCCCAAAAGGTTTTTTAGAACTAAAAGAGAAAAGCCTTATCGAAAGAAGTATTGAGAATCTTTTTAATGCTGGAATAGAAAAGGTCTATATAGGTACTGGATATCTAAGTGAGGTTTATGAAGAGTTTGCTTCTAAAAATCCAAATATTGAAACAATAAAAAGTGATAAGTTTGAAACTACAAGTAGTATGTACACTTTATACAATATGAGAGAACAAGTAAAAGATGATTTTCTTCTTTTAGAATCAGATCTACTATATGAAAAAAGTGCCTTAAAGTTTTTGCAAGATGATGAAACAAAAGATATAGTTTTAGCCAGTGGAAAAACATACTCCAATGATGAAGTTTATATTGAAGTGGATAATCAAAGCAATCTTGTTGGAATGTCTAAAATCAAAGAAGAGTTAAACTCACTAGATTGTGAGCTAGTAGGTATCTCAAAAATATCAAAAAATAGATATCAAATGATGTGTGATGTTTTTGAAAATCAAGATAATCCAAAGATTGACTATGAATATATTATGGTTCAAACATCAAAGAAAGAGCCATATCCAGTGAAGAAAATTGAAGAGCTTGTTTGGTGTGAAATTGATGATGAAAATCACCTGAGTAGAGCCTTAGAAAAAATACTACCAAAGATAGAGGAAAAAGATGGAATCAATTAAAAGAAATATACTACTAAATCCAGGACCAGCTACAACAACAGATAGTGTAAAGTATGCTCAAGTAGTGCCAGATATCTGCCCAAGAGAGTATGAATTTGGTGATTTAATGGAGTATGTTTCAAAAGAACTTACGACAATTGTAGGAAGCAGTGAAGAGTATGAAACAGTTTTGTTTGGAGGAAGTGGTAC
>JAOXRY010000385.1 GCA_025800305.1 Campylobacterales bacterium
AGGATTGGCAATTGTTTCACCAAAAAGAGCTTTTGTATTTGGTTTGAAAAACTTTTTTAACTCATCTAAAGAGAGAGAAGCATCAACTAAAGTAACTTCAATTCCCATCTTTTTTAGAGTGTTTGTAAAAAGAGAAACTGTTCCACCATAAAGTGCACCAATAGCAACAAAGTGATCTCCTGATGAACAAACATTTGTAATAGCAATAGTTGAAGCAGACTGTCCAGAAGATGTAGCAAGTGCCCCTACTCCGCCTTCAAGCTCTGCCATTTTATTTTCAAAAGCTTCCACTGTTGGATTACTGATTCTTGAATACATATGCCCTGCAGCATCAAGATTAAAAAGATCAGCAACAGCCTGTGCTGTGTCATACTTATATGTTGTACTTTGAACAATAGGAACAACTCTTGGTTGTCCATTTTCTGGTTTGTAGCCACCTTGAATAGCTACAGTTTCAACATTCCATTTTTTTTCCATTATTTTTCCTTAGATAATTGTATCTGTGTAGATTCCAAATCCAGAAACCACACTATTTTCAACTTTATAAGTTCCACCCATTGCAATTTGAGAACTACCCTCTATAAACCTAAAATAGAGATTGTCGTAATACTCCATATCTGCGTAGTAAAAAGGTGAAAAAGTAATCTTCTCCCAACTAAGATCTGCTTCAATCTCTAAAAGTTTTTTCAACTCTTTAGCAATATCAGCTGGAACCAGCCCCATAACCTCTTCTATTTGCTCTTTTGTTGAAGCAGAGATTAGTTTGTGTAACCACTCCTCTTCAATTTCAAAGAGCTTTTCCATCTCATGATTTTCAAAAACACTATCTTCCAAATCAAAATGCTTTGCAACAAGCTTTGGAATATTGATGTTTCCAATTTGTAATGTTGCAAAAACCTCTAATTTTTTCAGCATTTTAGAAGCAAGATTAGCCATTACAGAGAGATCATCACAACCAATCCACTCTGCACCAATTTGGTTTGTCTCTGTTGTTGGATAGTTAAATACTGGCTGAACATAGAACCACTTTTGATGGTCTGTAGTTCTTCCTAATCTTTTTGAAATGATTCTTACTACTTCGATTGAACTATCAGCTCTTAAAGAGATAAGATTGTTCTTCTCATCACTCATTCTTACCAGCTTTCTGTAATCTGAAAGCTCTTGGTGGTATGAAAAAAGAGGAGTTGAGATCTCTTCAAAGCCGTTTTCATAAAAACTCTCAACACAAACGTTTTCTATCTCTCTTTTTCTTTTGGCACTGGCTCCAAAATAGAGCTTAGTTCCTTTTGGTATTTCGTATTCTGCGATCATTTACAAAACACTTCTGTAAATACTTTGTTAGCTGTTCCATCAAACTTTCTCTCACCTAGCTCATCTAACGCCATTTCAACAGCGTTCAGTGCCCAAGAAAGTTCATACCCTTCAACAAACCCCATATTGTTGATTCTAAAGATATTCCCTTTTAAATGGTTCTGTCCACCTGCAACATTTACTTTGAATTTCTTTTTTAAGATCTTTCTAATCTCATCAGATCTCTCATGACTTACAGTTACCATCGCTAAAGCTGGACTTGTTGGATAGATGCTTAGTCCAATCTCTTTTACAGCTTTTGTAATTGCTTTATGTCTCTTTTTCGTAACTTTGTAAAAGTCTTCTAAACCAAACTCAAAAATCTGTTTTAATATAGCTTCAAGACCTGTGATAAGTGTTGTTGCTGCTGTATACGCTGTTGTGTTTTTCTTTTGGTTTTTCAGCTCTTTTGATAAATCAAAATAGTATCCACAACAGTTATCTTCAATTTGTAAAGTAGCTCTGTTTGAAAGACCAATAATCGCAAGACCTGGAGGAAGCATAAGTGCTTTTTGACTTCCTGTAATTAATGCATCGATGTGTGTTGTATCCATTTTTTCAACACCAACTGTTGTGATTCCATCAACAACAACCATGATGTCTTTGTTATATTTTTTGATCTCTTTTGCAATCTCCTCCACTGGGTGTCTTAAACCACCAGAAGACTCACACCCTTGCATGAAGATAGAGTCAATATCACTCTCTTCTTTTAGAATTACTTTTAGATCTTCTGAACAAACAGGAACATCCCAACTGTGTTCTAAAATCACAGCTTCTTTATTGAAAGCTTTTGCAATTTGTCCAAATCTCTCACCAAACTTACCAGAATTTACTACTAGGCATTTCTTTTTACAAAGGTTTGTAACACAAGCTTCCATCGCTCCTGTACCACTAGATGCAAGAAACAGAATTTCATCCATTTTCATTAGATCTTTTGTCAGATCTCTAGCACTTTTAAAAATCTCTTCAAACTCTGGAGTTCTATGATGAAGTGTTGGAGTTGCCATTGCATTTCTAATATTTTCAGGTACTGGGGTTGGTCCTGGTGTTAAAAGTATCATTAGTTATAATCCTTGAATCTATTTATTTATTATTTACTCTTAAATTTTTAGTCAAACTAAAAATTAGGTCTTCAGCAGACGGCTCAAGCAACTAGTTGCTTTTGAAATCTCTGAAGAAATTTAAGATTGATTATTTTATCCAATAAAGGCTTTGTACCAATGAACATATACGGTAAACCATGTGGTGAATTACACACAAACTGTTACATCTTAGAAAAAAATGGAAAGTCCCTTATTATTGATCCCGGTGTCGATTCTTTCCAATGGATACAAGAAAATGCAAAAAATCCTATTGCTATTTTAAACACCCATGGACATTTTGATCATGTTTGGTCAAATAAAGTAGTAAAAGAACACTACAGTATTCCTGTCTATATAAGAAAAGAAGATGCTTCTTGGTTAGAGTCTTGTCCTTTAGGTCGTGGTACACCACCATGTCAAGCTGACGTTATTATTGAAAACGAAGAAAAAATTCAATTAGAAGATTTTGAGTTTTGGTTTTTTCACGCTCCTGGGCACACTCCAGGATCTACCGCTATTATTTTTGATGAAGCTATATTTAGTGGAGATTTTATCTTTGATAGAAGCATTGGAAGAGTTGATTTTCCTTTTTCCAATCCCGACGATATGAAAAAAAGTATTGAAAGATTTATAACAACATTTAAAAAAGACCTTCCTATTTATTCAGGTCATGGAAATCCAACTAGTGTAGAACAAGCAAAAGAGTTTCTACCTAGTTGGTTGAAATTTATTTAGTTTAGATCTATCACATAAGCAAATGTTAGAACCTGAGTTGCAGGTTCTAAATGATAGTCTTCATTCTCTTTTAACTGGATAGCTCCAACATCAAAAGAGCCATAGAAGTTTCCATATCTTCCCTCAATAAAAACTCTTGAACTTAATCCAAACCCTGAATCATTATATTCTATTTGAGTACACTGATTTTTAATAGTCTCCATAGCAGACTTGTCACCTTTTTTATATCCATTAACTGCATTTTTACAATCAGCAGAAGCATCAGGATCTTCTGTTAAGTAAGTCGTCCCTTTTACAGTGGTGTAACCAACTCCAAGTCCTACACCAATACTTACAAATTGATCTGGTGTACTATCATTTATTCCATACCCATAAAAAGCAGTTGGCGAAAATGTCACCATACTAATTGCAGAGTATGTTCCAAAATCATCTTTTTGAGAATTCTCATCAACTTTTTGATTTAAAGCATAAGAGTTAGAGTAAGCAAAACCAAACTCATATCCAAAATTACTATCACCAAAAAAACTCTTTTTTGTTGACACACCATAATAAGGAGCAGGAGTTAAATCTCCTTCCATTTTTGCCAACGTTATTTTTTCAGTCTTTTTGTCTTTTATAAGAAGTGTTTGATTGGCAAGTGCCAAGCCTAGCTTCACATG
>JAOXRY010000398.1 GCA_025800305.1 Campylobacterales bacterium
TACCTCTGTTGCAAACGCAGAGCTTGAAAGAGCTACAGCAGCAGCTACACTTACTAAACCTAATTTTTTCATTTTCGTCCTTTGACGGTTTTTTTACTTAATATGCTATTCCAACATAGCAAAAACATCAACTTATATAAGCTGATATTTTAGTCACAGGAAAAGTTTAGCTGTTTATCCTGAATTTTTTCTTAAGTAAAAACTCTTGTTTTTACTGCTATTTTACGATATATTTTTTGTAATAGATTTGTTATATTCCTTTATATAAAAGGATTAGATGGTGTTTTTATAATTAAATATCCACCAATAGAAAAATTGATAAAACTATGATTTTTGAAAAATTACAAAATTATTACAAAGATTTTTACCGTTTTGTGAAACTCTAATTAGAAAAACCAAAACGGTAAGCATTAATTATTCCATATTATGAAATTTTATACTTTAGATTCTCTCCAGCTAAAAATGGAACAATTCCATCTATCTCATCTGGAACTACACTATTATCTTCGATGATATTTATTGTTTTATTCGGAAGTTCTAAATTATAGACAGCCATTGAATTATTATGGAAAAAATCTTCCATTAGATCACTTTTTTTCTTATCAACAAAGAATTCTGTTAATCTTTCTAATAAAACTGGAGCAGAGTAGATTCCTGCTGCTCCACCTGATTTCTCTTTGTTTTCTTTTAAGTGAGGTGCTGAATCTGAACCGAAGAATACTTTTTTATTTCCTGATAGAACAAGTTTTTCAATTGCCTCTCTATCTCTTTTTGTTTTAATTATCGGTTTACAAAAATTGTGAGGATTTAACCCACCACCTATTACATCATCTAATGTATATAGAAGATGGTGTAAAGTTACTGTTGCATAAAGATTATCATATTTATCAAGAAGCTGGACAAGCTCTATTGTTGAGATATGCTCCATTATGATCTTTAACTTAGGAAACTCTTTGGCAAAAGATTCATAGACAACTGCAAACTCTCTTTCTCTTTCCATAACTTCACCAT
>JAOXRY010000407.1 GCA_025800305.1 Campylobacterales bacterium
ATCCATCTTCAAAAATAACTCTCACCCCATCAACATCGATAATATCTCTAATTGTTGGGAATCCAGCAGGAGGATTTTTTAGTTTTTCTTTTAAGTCATCGATGATTTGAAACTTTTTCTCTTCTGTTGTTTTTAGGTTAATCTCTTCTGTTGAATAGACAATAGGTAGTTTTTCCAGTTCACCATCGAAATCAAAGCCTTTTGCCTCAAGCTCTAGTGCTCTTAGTGTTGAGTAGATAGCATCATCATAACCGAAGTATTTATCGTTAAAGAAAATGTGACCACTAACTTCTGCAGCAAAAGAGGCGTTTAGTTCTCTGATTTTTACTTTTAGGTTGGAGTGTCCTGTTTTGTACATAACAGCTTTTCCAATTTTATTAATCTCATCATACATTACTTGGGAGCACTTTACTTCACCGATTACAATTGGATTTTCGATAAATCTTGAGAAGAAAATGGCTAGAACGTCACCTTTGAAGTTATTCTTTTGACTTACAATAGCGATTCTATCAGCGTCACCATCATAGGCAAAGCCTAGGTTAAACTCACCACTATCTAACTCTTTTTGAATGTCAGCTAGATTCTCAATTTCACTTGGATCTGGGTGATGATTGGGAAATGTTCCATCTGGATTTTCATATAGAATTTTAGAATCACAACCAATTCCATCTAAAATCTCTTTTAATACAACACCAGCAGCACCATTGCCACAATCAAATACGAACTTTTTACCATTTAGATCTAAGCTTTTAAACTCATTTACCAAATAATCAACATATCTTTGTTTACAGTCAATTTTAATTGTCTCTGTATTGTCTGGAATCTCTGTTGTTGTATCAGCAATGATTTTATCACCTAATGCGTAAATATCATCTCCAAAGAAAGGTGCTTTGTTAATTGTGATTTTAAAACCGTTGTATTCTGGTGGGTTATGCGAACCTGTAATCATGATTGACGCGGATGTTACTTTTCCGTCAAAGTCTTGGTAGTTTGAAAAGTAGTTTGCAGGTGTTGGAACTAAGCCCATATCTAAAACTTCCAATCCTCCAGCTTTTACACCACTTGTTAACCAATCTTTTAAAGTAGGGGAATGGGTTCTTGCGTCATATCCAATTGATATATATTTTGCTTCATTTACTTGTTTTTTTGTTTCTAGTGCTAGGTAATAACCAATTTTTTTAACACTATTTTCATTTAATTCTTTTTCAAAAATTCCTCTAATATCATATTCTCTATAGATAGATTTCAAATGGTTTCCTTTTTAGTTTGGTTTTATTTATAATAATCAGAAAAAGACTAAGCCAAGCCTTTTAGCTTTAAGACAAAAGTGACTTCACTGACATTGGCTCTTATCTCTCTTGCGATTTCTTCTGCACTGTAGCCACTTTTAAAAAGTGAAACAACACGGCCTTCATCAAGACTTGCTGACATAGGAATAGACATATACTCTTTAGCTTTTTCTTCCAAGCCTTCTACTCTTGTTTCGACTGTCGCTTTTGAAGCCTCTATTGCTGACTTTAACTCTTTTAAAGATCTATAAATCGGCTCTTTTATTTCGTCTAGTTCAATATCAAGGGTGTTGTGAAGTTGTTCTCTATTTATGGATTGTTCCATCTTTTTTTCTAGTTTAAATATGTTTTTATTGATATTTTCAATAGATCTTTCATAAAGTTTAAGCTGTTTTTGAGTCTGCTTGTCTCTTGAAATCACATAGAAGAAAAGAACAATTAAAATAACAACAGAGAGCCCTCCAAACATTAAAGTGTCATCAATCATCTCTATCATAAGGTTTTTCCTTTCTCTTTTAGTTTTCTAATCATAACTCTTTCACGGGCAGTTACATAACTTGACCAAGCCTTTTCATCTCTATCGTGAAGTTGTATGATCTTTCCATCAGTCTCACTTAATGCTTCAAAAAATAGAGATATATCTCTTTGTGGAAAAGATGGCATGATAATTCTTCCATAATATCTTGTGCCTTTTTTAAACTTTGTTGATTCTGTTCTAAAGTGGTCAAAATGGATAGAGTTAATTACCGTTTCATCTTGTAGTTGTATTTTTTCTGGTTTATTACCTTCAATTTTATCTGTCAAAGAGTCAACTTTTCTATGAAGTTCAACTAAAAGTGTTACTAACACACTATCAGTATTTACAGTCTCCCCTCTAGCTTTTGCCATTCTAAGCCAGTGCCCAACAGGATCATCATCAACCTCTGAGTGATTATCAAACTCAGTTTGGAACTCACGTCCACCAAAATCTTCTTCAAAATCAAGCTCAAGATGAGCAGGTATTAACTTTATATCCACTATTTACTCCTTTTTGAGCAAAGCTGTAAAAAGGACTCTTCGGCAGAGTGCCCTCGCGACCTTG
>JAOXRY010000416.1 GCA_025800305.1 Campylobacterales bacterium
AAAGATAGAGATAATTATTTTTAAATTCATAGAATAACCACTGCTATTATAATTTCTAAAAATATATATAAAGTTAGTAAAAAAGGATCAATATTAAAAAAATGTTGTCCTAAAAGGAAATAGAAAATAAACATCATCAAATAAAAAACTAGATAACCAAGGATAACGCAAAGAGCGAGAATACATTTTCTACAAGCAAGATTTTCTTCTAGTATTGGTAGGATGAATTTCATGAAAAAATATAAGAAGATCCATGTACTGAAAATAAAAAGATTATGTTCAGATTCAAATATAATGAAATAGATAAGTACAGGAACTAAATATTTAGATCTTGTAGCAACCATTAATGCTATCAAAAATCCAAATAAAGGTGGTAAATATGGAAACATAGTCACTACAGAACCGTAAATAAAAAGCCCTGCAAAAGGTAAGATAACTCCTGTTAAAGTTTGATAATCAGCGCTATTTCGTTGCACTCTGGAAATCTTTTACATTTTGTACAGTCTTCCCAAACCTTATGTTCAGGTACCTCAGTTTTTTCAATGGTATGAAACCCTAACTTTTGAAAAAAATGGTCGTTGTATGTTAGTGTTAAGATCTCTTTTATTCCAAGACGCTTTCCTTCTTCAATCATTGATGATACGATTTTCTGACCAATTTTTTGATTTTGCATATCTTGATGAACAACAAGCATTCTTACTTCTGCTAAAGTTGTCGAGTATATGTGTAATGCACCAAAACCAACAATTTTATTATTTTGTTTTGCTACTGTGTATGAACGGATCATATTTGCAATCTCATCACTGGTTCGTAGAAGAATAATTCCATCTTCTACGTATGGTTTGACAAGAGTCTCCATTTCAGGAATATCTAAAATGGTTGGTTTTACAAACTCAATACTCAAAGAATCTCCCCAAAGATATGTTTGATAATTTCTTCTTTGATTTTATCAGTGCCAATTTTTTTCTCAGATGATGTGAAAAAGCCATCAGGGTATTTATTTTTTAACTTCTGTTTTTCATTGGATTTTAATTTATCAAACTTAGTAAAAATAGTGAAGATCTTTTGATCTCCTTTTTTGATACTTTTTAAGAAATTTTCTACTTCATTGTCAATTGCTAAGCCTACATGTCTTGCATCTACTAGTCTTAAAAAAACTCTAATAGAAGCTCTTTCATAGAGAAACTCTGTTAGTTTTTCTTCCCAGTGTTGTTTTTCAGCTTTTGAAACTTTTGCATATCCAAACCCTGGAAGATCTACAAAACGAAATTCAAATTTATTCTCTTTCACTTTAAATTTAGCATCAAAAAAATTAATTAGTTTTGTTTTCCCTGGTGTTGAAGAAGATTTTGCTAAATTTTTTCTATTGGCAATTGAGTTTATTAAAGAGCTTTTCCCAACATTACTTCTTCCTAAAAAAACAACTTCAGATATATTTGGTGGTGGGGCTTGTTCTATTGTTGGGGCTGATGTAACAAATGATACATCTAAATTTACTCTCTTTTGTTCCATGTGATTACTTTTTTTTGTCAGCTACGTTAAAAATAACTTTTACAGGTTTACTCTCTTTTCCTGTTACGTTAGCCTTTTTTGTTTTCTCATCAAAAACTATCTCATCTCCAATAAGTTTTCTTTTATTGGTCATATCTTCGACAATTGCATTACCAGAGAGTTTAAAGATCTGCTTTAAAGGCCAGTAGACAAACTCTCCAGATTCTCCTTTAAATATGTTTCCATTGGTGCTAACGATATAAATTGAAGCATTGCCTTTTGCTTGAAATTTTTCAACGTCTTTATTTTTGTTTACATAAACAACAATATTATCTGCTTTCATAATATCTTGTCCACGTTTAATGGTGACATTTCCTGTAAATGTAGTAACACCTTTATTATCGTCTGCTGTTACCTTTTGTGCGTCTATTTCAACTTTGTAACCAAATAAAAATGAAGATGATAGTAGTAAAAAAATTATAATTTTATTCATAGAGTATTTTAACAAATCCTTGATTATTTAGTGTATATTTCAGCTTTGATTTTAGAACCTTTTATTATTTTTGATTTTCCATCAATAAAAAGATCTTTACCATTGATAATATTGTCCTCAATTTTAACTGTAAATTTTCCCTTACCTGCAAGAAACTTCTTCTTTATATCGTAAACTGCATTGTCTGAATAGATCTCATGTCCTGTAGGATCTATATAGTGTCCGTTTCCAAAAATGGAGACTTTATCTTTTGTTAGGATTATTTTGTCTCCATCAAGACTTCTAATTCCTTCCTCACCTTTTGAAAAGATATAACCTTTATATAGAATATCTCTATTTTTGTAGTGAAGACCTCTATCTGCAATTAAAGCCTCTTTGATTCCGTCTTTTTCTATTCTGTATGCTTCAAAAACACCAAATTCGATAGTTGGTATATCGTCTTTTGATTTTGAAGAAACAGACTCTGTATTGATTCCAAAAGCTGAGACAAGTGATATTGTCAAAATAAAAAGAAAAAAATAGATAGTTTTTATAGCCATTGACTAATAAACTCTTCCTCTTTGTTTTCTTCTTTAATAATCTGCTTAATCATAGCAGCAACAGCACCTTCACCGCCTTTTTCTTCTAAAACGTTTTTTACATAAGGCTTGATCATCTCATTGGAGTCTTTTGGACAATAGGAATCTCCAACTGCTTTTAACATTCCCAAATCGTTTAAATCATCTCCAATTGCAGCAACAGACGAAAGAGTAATATCTAAACTTTCTGCTAACTCTTTTATCTTGGCTTCTTTTGTTTTACACTTTTGAACTAGAAAGTCAATTTTAAGTTCATTGGCACGTCTTTCAACAATATTTGACTCACGTCCCGTGATAATTGCAACTTTTCTTCCCATCTTTTTCCATGTAGCAATAGCAAGTCCATCTTTCACATTAAACTTTTTACTTTCTACTCCATCAGAACCATATATAATTCCGCCATCTGTAAGAGTCCCATCAACATCAAGAACAATTAGTTCTATCATAGAACACCCTTAGTACTTGGAATTGAATTCATTCTTTCATTTGGTTTTAGAGCGTCCCTTAAAGCTACAGCAAATGCTTTAAAGGCAGCTTCTGCAATATGATGTTTGTTAGTTCCTCTTTTAATTACAATGTGGGCTGTGATTTTTGCATTTAACACTAGTGCTCTAAAAAACTCTTCCACTAGTTCACTATCAAACTCTCCAATATTTCCATTCATAGGAACATCAAAATGAATATAAGGTCTTCCACTTAAATCAATAATAACTTCAACAGCAGCTTCATCTAAAGCAACAACTCTATTGGCAAATCTTTCTACTTTTCCTACAGGGTAAATTGTTTTATTAAGGAGTTCACCAATTACAATTGCTACATCTTCAACAGTATGGTGAAAATCAACGTGAGTATCTCCATCACAGGTAAGAGTCAGATCTGTAAGTGAGTGTTTTGTCAAAGCTTCAAGCATATGATCAAAAAAACCTACACCAGTTTTTATCTCTGATTTACCACTTCCATATAGTTCAAAACTCGCATTTATTTTTGTTTCTTTTGTTTCTCTATTAAATTTTTCCACTATTAATTCTCCTTTTATCTGAGCATGCAATTCCGTTAGGACAAAGCATCAGATAAAATTCCTCTCACTGAAGCTTTGCCTTTGGCAAGAAAATGCCATTATTTATTAATCTGCTACAACAACGGCACTTCTAAGACCAAATCTATTTTTGAAGTTTTTAGCCTTATTTTCACTGTTAAATCCAGTAATAATAACTTTATAGATTATCTCACTACCTCGTTGTACGGTTTTTATTTTAACATCTTTTGAATATTTTATACTAGCTTCATTTTTCAGGTTTTCAGCACTTTGTTTAACACTAAATGATGCCAATTGAACTCCATAACCAATATCACCATTATTATCTTTTCTTTTTGCATAGCCAGAGATGTATTCATCATAAGAGATTACTTTTACTTTCACAGGAGCAGTTCCTGTTTTATCTAAACCTAAAGCTCTTCCTGCTGTAAAAGAGAGATCTATGATTCTTCCCTCAACAAATGGACCTCTATCATTGATTCTTACTCTAATTGTTTTTCCTGATTTTCTATGAGTTACATCAACTATTGAATGCATAGGAAGGGTTTTATGAGCTGCTGTCATTCCATGCATATCGTAAGTCTCTCCGCAAGAAGTCTGCTTACCATGAAATTTAGGACCATACCAACTAGCTATTCCAAAAGATTCAGAACCGATTTCCGCTATTTTAGGAAAGTATCTAATACCAAATGTTGTGTAAGGTCTTAATGTGGCTCGGTGTATTGCTGCACTGCCTTGACCTTTAGACACTTTTCCTCCAACTCTTGTATACTTAAAATTTTTACTGCTACTTGCTTTATGACTACTATTGGAATTTTTATAATCTTTAGTTTTTGAACTCTTTCCTGTAGAATAGTATGTAAATCTAGAGCCATCTTGGTAAAGTTGATGTTTATTAGAACATCCTTGAAAAAAGAGTAAGGAAAGTAGAGAGAGTGAATAAGCAGTTTTACCTGCTAAGCTCCAAGTATTCGCCGACATATATAATCTTCTCATTTCTGTTGTTTAATTTGAGAATTCTATCGACACTTGTTTGGTATTTTTTAGCAATAGAGGCTAAACTGTCACCTTTTTTAACTCTGTATTTTATGATTTGATTTTTTTGTACCGGTATAATTAACTTCTGTTTTAGTTTCAAAAAACTTGATCTTAAATTGTTAAAGTCTTTAATAAGCTTATACCTGATTCCAAATTTTCTTCCGATACTACTTAGGTTATCACCTTGTTTTACAGTATAAACAATAAATTTATTTTTATTTGCAGATGGTTTAAAATCCTCTTTAAATACAGGAAGTTTTTCATATGGTATATAGATTTCAAAATTATCTACATATGGAGGAACAAAGCTATATTTTAGTGTTGCATTTAATGCTTTAATTTTACTAGGTCTCTCTTCTATAGCTCTTGCTACTTCATCCATCGTTGTACCAGAAGGAACTTTAACCTTTGCCATTGGATAGGATATACCTCTATTTAAAAGGTAAGAAGCGTTATGTTTATTAAGCATTCTTTCACTTTCAGCCAGAGATGCTAAAGTTGCTATTTTTCTGATGTATCTTCTTGTTTCAGCAGGAAGTGCTTGGCATTTTTGGAATCTTCTACTTCTTCTTTTACATCTATATGCTTTTCTTTTTGGCTTTACTTCCAAAAGTTTATTAAGTTCATTACTACCAGCTTTTTTTATAGCCCAAGAAAGTCTTCCTTCTCCACAATTATAAGCCATCATAGCCAGTGACCATTTTCCAAACTGTCTGTGTAGTTTTTTCATATATCTGATTGCTGCGTATGTCGCTTTAATTGGATCTCTTCTTTCATCAACATACTCATCAACTCTTAGACCATAAAGTTTTGCAGTATAAGGCATAAATTGCCAGATTCCAACAGCTTTTGCACTGGAATATGCTCTGTTTTTAAAAGCCGATTCTGCCATTGCCATATAGACAAGCTCTTCTGGCATTCCCTCTTTTTTTAGAATATCTTTAATTAATGGATAGTAGATAGAAGCATTGGAAAGAATATTGACAACTTGTTCTTGTCTATATTCTAAGTAGTTGTTTTTTACTCGTTGAAACTCTTTTTCTTTTAAAAAACTCTCATCTAAATCTAAAGTTTGCATAAAAGAAACTTCACTTTTATCAAAATCAGAATGATCAAAGCTTACAACACTGGCAAAGACAGTAATTGTTGTAAAGAAAAAAGTAGAAAAAAGTAGTTTCAAAGACCAGCCCTAATTTAAAAAATAGCTGGTAGTTTAGCTAAAAAAACTTAATCTATGCTGTTTTTTCGTATATTTCTATATTTTCTTCGTGGTCAACTAAAAAGTCAATATTGTTTTCAGAAAGAGTTTCTGCAATAAAAATAAGATCTTTAAAAACCCTTTGACTACTGGTTTCAAGGTTGTTTTTGAAAAACTTTTTCTGTTCCTCATCATAGGTAAAGCAACTTTGGTTTTTTAACTGGATCAAGATAGCACTATTCATTGAATCTTCCTTATTTTAATGGTTCACCTATGTGAAATAATCGGCTATTTAATGATATTTTAAAGAAAATCTACTATAATCCCACTCTTCAAAATATATAAAAAGGAAACTAAAATGTTAGAAGGCATTATTAGAGAGAGTACGGAAAAGCCATACACTAAGGCTTTAAAGAAGGATGGTTATCTAATCGCTAATGTTTACGGTGCTGGTTTTGAGAACCTAAATGTTGCATTTAAGAAAAACGAATTTATTAAATACGCAAGAAGAAAAGAGACTTTAGCGTTTGATATTAAATGTGGCGATAAAAAAGCAAAAGTTATTATCCAAGAGTATCAAAAGCACCCAGTAACTTCAGATCTAACTCACGTTGATTTAAGAGCAGTAGAAGCTGATAAGGTTGGTAAATTTCTAGTTCCAGTAAGAGCAGAGGGAACACCAGTTGGTCTTAAAAATAAAGGTGTATTAGTTTATATGCATAGAAGAATCCCTGTTAAGTGTAAACCAGCAGATCTTCCAAATGAGTTTGTTGTTAATGTTGACAACTTAGATACTGGTGATTCTATCATTGCAAGAAATATAGAAACTCCTGCTAATGTAACTGTTACACTTAACCCAAGTGTTGCTGTTGTTGGTGTAATTAAAGCTAAATAATTTAACTAACAAATGATAGCTTTTATCCTCACTACGTTGCGGAATTCCGCTTCGCTACATGGGGGTTGTAGGGACATTCTTGTCCCTGCTACTCATGTTAAGCTTTGCTTATCATGAGTACGTTAATAGTTGGACTGGGGAATCCCGGTCCTAAATATCATAATAACCGTCACAATATAGGCTTTCTAATTGTTGATGAACTAATCGAAAAATTAAATCCTCAAAAAGTATCCAATAAAAAATTCCAAGGTGAACTTTATAAATCTAAAGATCTACTTCTTTTAAAACCAGATACATTTATGAATCTTTCTGGTGTTAGTGTTCAAGCTGTTTGTAACTTCTATGAAGTAGAAAAAGTTATCTGTATTCATGATGATTTAGAGTTAAAACTAGGAACTCTTCGTTTTAAAAAAGGTGGAGGTAGTGGTGGACACAATGGTCTTAAATCTATGGATGAAAAAATTGAAAAAGATTACTACCGTATAAGAGTAGGAATCGGAAAACCAGAACATAAAAGCCAAGTATCTTCCTATGTTTTAAGTGATTTTTCAAAAGAAGAATTTGAAATTTTAAAAGATATTATAGGTAGATCTGTAAGTGCTTGTGAAGATTTTATAATTAAAGAACTTCCATATATTCAACAAACTTACACAAAAAATCAATAATATAATATAATCAGGCTATGGTAACAAGAATTCTTCTATATAGCTCTTTTTTACTCTATTTTATACTCTTAGGTTTTTACTACCATGGAACACGAGAACACGCAGTTTTTCAAGGAGTAAGTGGCAGTAAAGATATAGTTTTGCTATATGAATCAATAAGTAAATGTCAAGCTAAAGAGGTAGAAAAACTTAATAATACCTATAATCTTTTAAGATCTGAAAATGATTTAAAACCTATAAATGTAAAGCTCTTATCAGATTCTTCACTAACGGAAGTCTACCCAGGAGATTATAGAGTAGTTGAAAAAAAAGATGATTCTCACGTTTTAAACTATATTCATATAACCAATAAAGAAGTAAAAATAGTTATAGAATATCCTCTTGATAGATTTTTTCATGAAGGACGGACTCTTTTTGTATTTTTAGCGATTGGGACACTTATTACCTTGGTTATTATCTATCTTATTGTTCTTAGATATTCAAGATTAACTCAAAAGAAAGAAAAAACACTAAAAAAAGCCAACAAAAAAATGGCAAAACAGCTTGTAGAAATTGATAGAAAAGATAAGATGCTTATCAAGCAATCAAAATTAGCTGCAGTGGGTGAAATGATTGCTGTAATTGCCCATCAGTGGAAGCAACCATTGAACTCGTTAAACCTTATGGTTTCAGATCTAGAAGATGCCTATGAGTATAAAGAGATTGATAAAGATTATATAAGAAATCTCCAAGGGAAAGCATTTAAAAAAATTAATTTCATGTCAAGAACAATTAATGATTTTAAAGATTTTTTCAAACCTAATAAAAACAAGCATATTTTTAACGTTTTTAAATCTATAGAAAGTGTTTTAGAGATTTTAAGTGCCACATTAGAAAAATCAAAGGTTAATGTTTCTGTAGTTGGAGATACAAATATAGAAATCATTACTGTCAAGGGAGAATTTGAACAAGTTGTTTTAAATATTATTAACAATGGCAAAGATGCTTTAGTCGAAAATAATGTAAAAGATAGAAAAATAGATATTGAAATAAAAGAAGAAAATAGACGACTTTACCTAATCATCAAAGATAACGGAGGTGGTATACCAAAGGAGTATATTAGAAAAATATTTGATTCATATTTTAGTACCAAAGGGGAAGAAGGAACAGGAATAGGTCTTTATATGTCAAAAATGATTGTTCATGATAGTTTAGGTGGAGATCTAAGTGTTAAAAATGATCAAGACGGTGCAGTTTTTACAATTGAGTTACCAATAAGATAGTTATGGTTACAACATTTCTTTCTCAAATTTATATTAGATACTTAATTGTTATTCTTCTCTCTTTTGAAATGCTTTTTATGGGAATGGACTATATGGGGG
>JAOXRY010000418.1 GCA_025800305.1 Campylobacterales bacterium
GTAGGTTGTGATAATGAAGGAGAGGGTGAATATTATTCTTCCAGAACAACTAAAGAAGATATAGTTGTCATTTGGCTAAAGTTTAGTGTAGATAATAAAATCTATCAGTTTAGAACCTTAAATCAATTTAGTCTAAGAAATGATAAAGAACTTAATGCATTTTCTAGTCCTTGGGAGATTAAGAGGGTTTTAGATGAAAAAGTGGTAAAAGCAATAGAAAAAAGTTTTATTGAAGTAACTAAAGCTATGAAAAAAAGTATCAGTTCTCAAAGCTAAAGATCTACAAACTCTAATCTTTGCAATACAAAATATTAAACTAACAATTACTGATACAAAAGGCTTTAAAACCTCTGAGGTTACCTGTGGAGGAATATCAACAAAAGAGATTAATCCAAAAACATTTCAATCAAAAAAAGTTAAAGATCTCTATATCACTGGAGAGGCTTTAGATGTTGACGGTGATTGTGGCGGATATAACCTTCATTTTGCTTGGGGAAGTGGTCTTATTGCTGCCGCCTCATTAACAAACCATTAACCCACTTTTACTATAATCCATTTTAAATATTAATATTTGAAATTAGAGCAACTAGTTGCGAGAGCCCTCTGCTAAAGAGTCCTTTTGTGAGCTTTGCTCATAGAAGGAATTAAACAATGCGTAAAACTGTCTCACTAGTAATGCTTTGGTCTATGATTGTAATGACATTTACAGGGATTATGCTATTTATAGCCCCTCAAGGAAAGATAGCTTACTGGGTTGACTGGACAATGTTTGGTCTAAGTAAAACAGACCTTGGAAACCTTCATACAACTTTTATGGTGCTATTTGTTGTTGCCACAATTTTTCACGTATATTACAACTGGAAACCTATGGTTTCATATATGAGTAACAAAGCTAAAGAGTTTGTTTTTATCACAAAAGAGAATCTCATTGCATTAGGTATTACAATCGTTTTTATTTTTGGAACAATGGGGAAATCAGGGGACAGTATACTGATTTTTTTCACTCTTAGGTCTCCCAGCCTTTTTAGGTAATAAATCTTCTCTACCAGTTATACTTTCTATCTTACTATAAAACTCTAGATCCCCACAAGGTCTTCCTGTTTTTGTTTTCTCTCTGACTTCTTTTATCAATTTGTCATCTACACTTAAAAACTCTTCATAATCTTCTATTGTGTTAATTGGTTCATACTCTGTCAGTAAAGGATCTGTCTTTATTACTCCCAACCTTTTTTGAGAACTTGAGTATGGATATTCATAAATATTTTTTACCATTTTTGCTTTTAGTGGATTTTGCTCCACATATCTTAAGGCACTATAAAAGTGACTCTCTCCTAATGGTGTAGAAAAAAATCTTTCTTGGAAAAGATGTCCTCTTACATTTTGCTCAAAGTTTATTTTTCTTGTATAGAGTCTGTGGGTCTCTCCTATAGCTCTAAAAGATTCTCTATCTTT
>JAOXRY010000455.1 GCA_025800305.1 Campylobacterales bacterium
GGCAATAGTTGTTGATGATGAGGGAAGTTCAAAGAGATTTGATATTTTGATTAGTAAGCATTCAAAAGAGAAAGCAATGAAAAAATATCTCACTCAAACAGTGGAGCAGGGAGTTTTATTTTGAGTAGTATAAAAAAGACACTTTTATATGTAGGAATTATCTTAGGGATCTTTACTTTAGCAAGGCTTATGCTTTTTGTCAGCTATAATGATTTTTTCAGTGACTTGACTCTTTCTCAGATCTTATACTCTTTTATCCATGGAGTAAGGTTTGATCTTTCTATCGCTCTAACATTTTTAATTCCTGCAATCTGGTTTATGAACCTGCCATTTAAGTTTATAACTTCAAAAGTAGCTCAGAGGATTTTTGGATGGTATATTTTTATAGCAATTGTTGCATATATTCATATTTTAGTTGGGAATGTTCTCTATTTTGACCATGTGAAAAGACACCTTGCTGATGAGCTTTTACTTTTAAAAGGAGATAAAACTTTCCTTTTTGAAATGGTCGCTGTTTATAAGCTGGAGACTGTTTTAGGATTTAGTTTTATTGGGATCTTAGCTTACTTTTTTAGACGAGTTGTTGATATTAAGGTGGAGGTAAACAAAAGAGGCTGGATTATCTTTGCTGGTGTTTTTGTAGCTTTGTTTTTAGTGATCCGTGGAACTGTGGGAACAAAGCCGATTAGTCTTGTTCACGCTTATGCTGGTGGAAACTCAAAAGAGGCAAGTCTTACACTTAATGGAGTCTTTACAGCTTATCACTACGGAAGAAGATCTAAAAAGACATCTTTTAATTTTTACTCTGATGAAGAAGCTTTGAAAAACTTAGGTTTAGAAAATAAGAAATTCCCACTTTTAAAAAAATATGATGGAAAGAAATCAAACTACAATATTGTTGTTGTAATGATGGAGAGCTGGACACCGAAATATATTGATAGTTATAGTGGGAAAAGTCTTGGAATCACACCAAACTTTGATGAAATAGTAAAAAATGGAATCAAGTTTGAAAACTTCTATGCTTCTGGACAAAGAAGTATCGAAGGAATCCAATCAGCCTTAACAGGAGTTCCTCCAATTAAAGGAGTTCCAAACCTTGGCTTTGGGTTGGAGATCTCCAACGTAACAAAACTTGGGAAAATGGCAAATGATAATGGCTATGAAACAATATTCATGCAATCTTCAAAAAGAGGAAGCTTCTACGTTGACTCTATTGCAAAATCATTAGGTTTTAACAAATACTTTGGAATGGAAGATATGCCTCCAATTTTGGACTATCCTGATAAAAAAGGTGCTAAGTTTGGTTGGGATTATGAGCTTTATATGAAGATGTTTGAAGAGATTGATAAAACAGATAAACCTTTCTTTGGATTTATGTTCACAGGAACAACTCACACACCATATCCAGATCTACCAAAACAGTTTGAGAAATATGAGGACAATAAAAAAATAGAGTCCTTTTACAACCTAATGTATTACTCAGACTGGTCAATGGGACAGTTTATGGAAAAGGCAAAAAAACAGAAGTGGTTTGATAATACAATTTTTATCTTCACAGCTGATCACGTTATGGCACACTATCAAACAGGAGGATTTAAAGATAAGTTTAAAATCCCTTTTGTAATTTATGCTCCAAAGATCTTTACTCCAAAAGTAGAAAACAAAATTACAACACAGTTAGAGATCATGCCAACAATCATAGACCTTCTAGGATTTAATAATGATTTTTATAGCTATACAGACTCAATTTTTAAAGAGCGAGAACATAAAGCTTTTGTAAATGAAGGTGGGCTATTTGGTGTAATTAATGATAGTGGCTACATGAAACACTCTTATGGAAATAGATTGGAAAATATAGGAAAAAAAGAATCCCTTGATACAATGGAGAAAGAGATTCTTTCAATCACACAAGTGACTTCAAAGCTTATTAAAGATAATAGGTGGGCTAAATAGATATAATGTAAAAAAGTTTAAAAAATTAAAAGGTTCATTCTTTTGTCAACAGTTATTCGGATTTTTTTATTTATTGCAATAGTTTCTGTGTTTTTTTATAACACAAAAGAATCTTATATTACAGACTACGGGAAGTTCATCACCATAGTGGAAGATGCTTTACAGAGACAACAAAATCTTTTATTTCAGATAAATCAAGACATAAAAGAAGAAGAGGATAGAATCTTTCAACTAAAAAAGAAAAAAAAGAAATTAGAACTTGAAAAAGAGAACTATCACACCCTTTTAAAAGGGAAAAATACAAAAAAAGAGACTCTTTTAATAAATAGAAAACTTCGAGTTGTAGATAGAAAACTTTATACTATTGAAAACTCAAGTATAAACTATCATCAAAAAAAATATAATAGATATCTTGAAAAAAAGGATAGGTTGATAATTGGACTGGAAAAAAATCAAATAAAATTATTGAGATTTAAGCGGACAGAAATTCGTTGGAAAGATATTTCAAAAACTTTACTTTTCTTTTTATTTGTGTACTTTGGAATACTTTATACAATTGAAATTTTAAGAATAAATAGACGATTTAAAGATCCAAAAAATCAAGAACCTTTGAACGTAACTCCTCCTCATGAAAGATTCACTGAGAATAATTTATGGCATTCTCTTACAAATTATTCAACAAATATGGCAACCAAACAGGTTGTTCAGATTGAAAAGAATATTTTGGCAATTCGTCCAACAGGTGTTATAACATATTTTGTCCTATTCTTTTTTACTATGGGATTTATCTCTTTTTTCATTGATTTAATAGGGAAATTTTATAGGAGTACCGTACTAGAAGGAGTAGAGTTAAGTTCTCTTAATTTTAGTGATAGTTTAAATGTAATTCTTAACTTTAATTTTTATGAGTTGAATTTTTCAGCATTAATATTTGTTGTTGTCTCTTTAGTCTTAAGAGTTATTCTATATGGAAAAAGAATTATTTTCGACGGAGAGAAAAAAGAGCTAAAAATAGATAATAAAACCACTGTAAGCTTTAGTCAAATGAAAGCACTTCAAGTAATTGAAAGTATTGGTGGTGGCTATGGAAATGGTATCTACACAAATTATGAACTTAACCTTATTTTAGAAAATAAAGAGCGGATTCATCTTATGAAAATTGGAAATGGACACGCACTGTCCCATGATACGAATAAACTTTCTAAGTTTTTAAATTTGCCTATTTGGTATGGTAAATATTAATAAAAAATAAATAACTTTTTAATTTTTCTTTTCACCAAAAGATTCATTCCTAGTACGGTATTAGATTTAATTATATGTTTTTTCAGTGATTTTTACTTTTATAGAATAAATGATAAAATCGTGAAAACTCTATAAGGAGACAATGAATGTCTAAAAAATTAATTTTAGCGCTATCAATTTTAGCAATGGTATTTGCAGGTTGTAATGAAAGTGATGACGAGTCAAAAGATGGCGGTACAAATGATAATACAGGTGGAGGTTCTTCTTCTGGTAATTTAACAAAAATAGCCTATGTAAAAGGTCTTTATAATATTACTTCTGGTGGAGATGAAGCTTATTTACACATTAGTGATGCTGGTTTGGTAGCAACTTATGATTTTCAAGGAGATTCTGTAGATAATGGAAGTAACTGTTATGAAAAAAATCCTTCTAATCTTAATGCTCCAATCAATAATAAGACCTTGACTCAAAATGATTCAGAAACAAGATTTGAAATAGGTAGTTACT
>JAOXRY010000142.1 GCA_025800305.1 Campylobacterales bacterium
AATTAGCGATAGAGGGTTCTAACGATGGACTTTGGGACTGGGATGTTGTAAATAATACAGTTTATTTTTCACCTACTTGGGCAAGTATGTTAGGCTACCAAGAAAATGAATTGGACAATGACTATGCAGAGTGGGAAGAGAGAATCCATCCAGAAGATAGACGAAGAGCATTGGAAAGCATAAAAGCTCATCTTTCTAAAGCTTCAGATGTTTATGTATGTGAGCATAGGCTTAAACATAAAGATGGCTCTTGGATGTGGATTTTATCAAGAGGGAAAGCACATTTCAATGAAGATGGTGAGCCTATAAGAATGGTTGGTTTTCATACAGATATTACATTGAAAAAAGCCTATCAAGAAGCTTTGGAAGCTAAGGTTAATGAATCTTTAAAAGAGATGAGAGAAAAAGATAAAGTTCTTCTCCATCAATCAAAACTAGCTTCTATGGGAGAGATGATAGGAGCAATTGCCCACCAGTGGAGACAGCCTTTAAACTCTTTAAGTATAAATATTCAAGGTTTAGAAGATGATTTTGAATATGAAAAATTTACAAAAGAGTACATAGAAGAGTTTACAGAAAAGCAAGTATCAACTATTAGATTTATGAGTAAAACTATTGATGATTTTAGAAACTTCTTTAGAATTGATAAGATAAAAAGAGAGTTCAGTGTTAAAGAAGCAATAGAGCAGACTGTAAATTTAGTACATTCACAATTTAAAAGTCATAATATTGAGATTGAGATCTTAGGAGAAGATTTTCAAATTTTAGGATTTGAAAGTGAATTTCAACAGGCACTTTTAAATCTTTTTAGTAATAGCAAAGATGCAATTATCGAAAACAACCCTGAAAAAGGGAAGGTAGAAGTTGAAATTTTAAATCAAAAAATCATTTTTACTGATAACGGTGGCGGTATTGAAAAAGAGGTTTTAGATAGAGTGTTTGAACCTTATTACACAACAAAAGAGCAAGGAAAAGGTACCGGAATGGGTCTTTACATGACGAAGATGATCATAGAGGATAATATGTATGGTAAAATCACAGGAAAAAATGTTGCCAATGGTGTAGAGTTTATCATAGATTTAAAAGAGTCATTAATAAACGGTTAACATTTTTAATATATAGTTTCCCAAAGGATTTTTATGAAGTTTTTTCTATTTTTATTATTACCAGTATTTCTTTTTTCAGCTGAGTATTATGGAAAGGTAGAACCATTTAAAAAATATACAATCACATCAAAAACAAGTGGAAAAGTTGTTTCTGTGAATGATAGTATCAAAGGTAAGATAGCTGGAGGTGAGGTTATTGTTCAGATTGATGATGAGGTAAGCAAAGTAGACTATGAAGTTGCAAAAGAGACTTATGAAATTAGAAAAGGTCAATATAACAGGATCAAAAACCTAAGGACAAAGACAAAAACAGAAAAAGATCTTGAAAAAATTAATTATTTAAATGGGAAAAAAGCCTATATCACTGCAAAAGATACTTATGAGGCAAAAATATTAAGGGCAAAAGATCTTTATATCTACGATATCTTA
The DNA here is from genome assembly GCA_025800305.1 of Campylobacterales bacterium. Classification (GTDB taxonomy): domain Bacteria; phylum Campylobacterota; class Campylobacteria; order Campylobacterales; family SZUA-545; genus JAOXRY01. The sequence continues at coordinate 1,536 of JAOXRY010000142.1, forward strand.
GTGGAAAAAGGTGGATACGTAAATTTTGGTACGCCACTTTTTGAAGCGTATGATACAAGTAAAAGTAGGATAACAATCTATCTTACAAGAGAAGATATGGAAGGTATCCAAGATAAGATTATTATTGTTAATGGTAAAGAGGGTGAATATCAAATAGAGCAAGTTTTAAATGTTGCAGACAAGAAGTTTGTTTCATCATATAAGCTAGAGCTTGTTGGACCATCTGTTAAGAGATTTTCAGATGTTGTCAAAGTGGAGATTAAAGAGAATGAAGCAGAATAGCTTCATTTGGAGTAACAAGTTACGAGGGCACTCCGCCGAGGAGTTTCTTTTTGAACTTGTTCTAAAAGGAAATGAATAATGACTAAAGAATTAGAGCAACTTGATAAAGAGTACGTACTTCCAACATATGGAAGAAATTATGTAAATTTTGTAAAAGGGGATAATGCTACTCTTTTTGATGAAAATGGAAAAGACTATATCGATTTTACATCGGGAATCGGTGTTGTAAGTGCTGGTCACGGAAATAAGAGAGTTGGTAAAAAGATTGCTGAGCAAGTAGGGAATATTACACACATTTCCAATTTATTTTTAATTGAGCCTCAAGCAAAATTAGCAGAGAAGATTGTAAAACTTAGTGGTTATGACATGAGATGTTTCTTTGCTAATAGTGGTGCAGAAGCCAATGAAGGTGCTATTAAAATTGCTAGAAAATATGGTGAACTTAATGGAGAGCAGAAGAAGTACAAAATTATCACTCTTGTCAACTCTTTCCATGGAAGAACAATTAGTTCATTAAAAGCAACAGGTCAGCCTGATATGCACCAGACATATTTTGGACCATACCCTGATGGTTTTATCTATGCAAAAGATCTTGATGAGGTTTTATCTTTAGTTGATGATAAAACAGCTGGTGTGATGATTGAATTGATACAAGGTGAAGGTGGAGTTACAGCACTTGATAAAGATAAAGTTCAAAAATTAGCAGAAGAACTTAAAAAAAGAGATGTTTTACTGATTATTGATGAGGTACAAACTGGTGGATATAGAACAGGTGAATTTCTAGCTTCCAATGCTTATGAAATAGATCCAGATATTATCACCCTTGCAAAAGGTATCGGTGGTGGTGTGCCAATCGGTGTTGTGATGACAAAACATAAAGATGTTTTATCTCCTGGTGATCATGGTTCGACATTTGGTGGGAATTATCTTTCTACAGCTGCTTCTTTGGAGGTTTTAGAGATCTTAGAAGAGGAGTATAAAAAAGATACATTTTCTAAAAATATTGAGATTTTTGATACTTATCTAAAAGGTTTTGCAGAAAAATTTGACAATCTTTTTGATGGTACCAGTGGAAATGGACTTATCCGTGGACTTGGAGGAAAATCAGCAGAAACTCAACAAAAAGTTATAACTGAGGCTTTCAATGAGGGAGTATTGGTTTTAAAAGCAGGAAAAAACAGAGTAAGATTTTTACCGCCTCTAACAATTACAGAAGAAGAAATCAAAGAAGGAATGAAGAGATTTGAAAAAGCTCTTACAACTATTTAGTCTATTATTAATAACTGGAGTTTTTGTTTTTGGATCAGATGAGATCTTGTCTAATATCAAAAAAAATGAGCTAGATCTTAAAGAGAAACAAACAATTATAGGTGCTGAGATCTTAGAGAAGAGTTGGATTAATCCTCTGACTCTATCACTTTCTCAATCAAGTGACAAGCTTGGAGCACCAACAGAGATTGATTCAACAAAAGCAACAATCTCTTTTAACCAAGATCTTTTTAGAAGTGGTGGTATTTATTATGCTATTAAATATGCCAATGCAAAAAAAGAGGGAGGACTTTATTCTGTTAAATACCAAAGAAATTTAGCAGTTGTAAATGGATACACAATTTTACTTTCTATAAATAAATTAAAACTCCAAATTGACAAGCAAAAACTTTTAATTGAAAATCAAGCCATTGATATTAAAACAAAAAGAGAGCAGTTTTTGGCTGGTGTAATTAATAGCTCTTTATTAAATACAGCGATTATAGACCAAAGTAGAAATGAAAACACTCTTTTAGATTTAGAAACTAGCTATGAAAAGTTAATTGATGATTTCAAAAATATAAGTGACAAAGATCATAAAGATATCTTTATCCCAAATCTTGAAATGCCAAGAGAAGTCGATTATATGCTGAATAATTTGGAACTTTTGGTAAATGATAGAACTATTGAAGAGAATAACTATTTTAAAAAAATGACTGTGGCTAAATTCATGCCAAAAGTGACTCTTAATACCTATTATACTCAAGACAGTACAACGACAAAAGCTCCAACAGGTGTTACCGATTCTGATAGTTCCTATTATGGATACGGTTTGACTTTTTCTATTCCTTTAAGTGTTAATTCTTTTAGAGAAGTTGAAAGTTCTAAAATTGACTATTTATTGGCTAAAAATACACTTAGTGATAAAAAAAGAAGTGAATCAAACTACTATAGAAAATCTTTGGGAAATATCAAAAGAATAGAGAAAAAAATAGCTTTAGCATTGAATGATCAAATTCTTTATGACTCTTTGATTTCTCAAACACAAGAGCAATTAGAAGCACAGATGAAGACAGAAGATGATTTAAAAGTTATGAACAACTCTAAAAATATTAGATCTTTAGATCTTGATATTTATCAAATCGATAAAAAGTTAGAAATTCTTCCAATATTAGCAAAGATGAATATTGACATTTAGTCAGTATATGACAGATTGGCTCTATAGTGATGAGGGCTACTACTCTAAGGAGATTGTTATTGGAAAAGAGGGAGATTTCTATACCTCTGTAAGTTCTAGCAGATACTTTGGTGGAACAATTGGAAACTACCTTGTAGGACTTATCAAAGAAGGAAAACTTCCAAGAAATACTACTGTATGTGAAATTGGTGCCCACCAAGGATATCTTATATCAGATCTGATTCAATTTGTCTATACTCTAGATCCAACTCTTATAGAGACTCTAAAATTTGTAATAGTAGAACCTTTTGAAGAGAATCAGAAGATGCAAAAAAAGTATTTTCAAGACTCTTTTGGAGACGCTATTACACTTCATCACGTAAAAGATCTTTCAGAACTGGAAGAAGAGGCAGGGTTTGTCTTTGCCAACGAGCTCTTAGATGCTTTTACTTGTGAACTGTATGAAGACGGAAAGATGGCTTATGTTGAGGATAATAAACTTTTTTGGAAAGAGCCAATAAAAGAAGTGGAAGAGTTTGTTAAAGAGAATAACTTGAGAAAGGGAGAAGTTCCTTTAGAGATTGAACCTTTTATTCTTTCATTAAAAAAAGCATTTAAAAAGTTAGAGTTTGTAACTTTTGATTATGGAGAGTGGGAGTTTTTAAATAGATTTACCCTTCGTACCTATTTAAAACATGAAACAAAACCTTTTGAAGAAATTGATTTCAAAGAGGATTTTAAAAAGACAGATCTAACTTATGACGTTCCTTTCAAATATACCTATGAATTGTTTGAAAAACACGGCTTTAAAGGGGAATATGGTACACAGGTGAAGGCTC
>JAOXRY010000008.1 GCA_025800305.1 Campylobacterales bacterium
AAGAGTGTGAGTAAAATTTTCATAATAGAGTCTTTGTTTTATCTTATCTAGATAAGAGACTATATATAAAAATATTCTTTTCAATAGTAAAGAATAAAAGAACCAGAGGATAGTTATTGCTTTTGAACTTACTAAATAGATAAAGCCCCAGTGTGAACTGAGGCTATTGTGTGCATAAATGGCTTATTATTTTTGGACTCGAAAGTTGTCAAAGGAACGATGACTACCGACGATACTTAGCTGTTATGAACCTCGGTTTTCATTTTCTTCTATTTGTTTTTTATGCTGTTTTTCTTGAGCTATGTGTAAAGTTTGCTGATAAGGGTTAGGGAACCTTTCTTTGGTAAGCTCATAATATTTTCTTGGATACTGGACAAAAGTTCTAAATATTTTTTTACGTTGGTGATAGTTTGATTCTTTGAGGGCAGTTAAGTCTTTGCTATAATCAGACCAAAGTTTATAGATGGCTATAATCCTTTTTATCTCTTCGATTTTTAATTTATCTTTTTTTGTTAGCGACTCTTT
>JAOXRY010000146.1 GCA_025800305.1 Campylobacterales bacterium
GATTAGCCTTATAGCCCATCAATGGAGACAACCTCTTGGAGCTATTAATAGTGCTCTTTTTTCTATACAAACTAAAATTTCCAGTAAAAAATATGACAAAAATGATCCTATTCAAGTTGAAGACTTTTTTTATTTTGTCAATGAAAAAACATCTAATGTCAATGGTTATGTTCAATTTCTTTCAAATACTATAGATGATTTTAGAAACTTTTTTAAACCCGATACAGGCTTAGAAACAGTAGAAATCAATCTACCTATACAAAGAAGTCTTCAAATTGTTGAAGGGGTTATGAAAAATAATAGTATTACTGTTGTTACAAACTACCAAACCTCTAAAAATATTTCTATTTATAAAAATGAAATGATGCATGTAATTTTAAATATATTAAAAAACTGTGAAGACAATTTTATGGAGAAAAAAATCTCAACTCCTACCATTAATATTTCAACAGAAGAAAAAGAAAAAACTTTTTCCATCAAAATCTGGGACAACGGTGGAGGAGTTTCTTCCACTATTATTGATAAAATTTTTGACCCTTACTTTACTACAAAAGATAGTAAAAAAGGGACAGGATTAGGACTTTATATGTCTAAGATAATCGTTGAAGAACATAACTTAGGAAAACTAGAAGCTTATAATGTTGATAATGGTGTCTGTTTTGAAATCACCTTGTACAAAGGTCTAATTCATTAAAAAAGAAAAGAAGATTAACTTCTTTTCTTTTATTAATAAGCAACAAGTTGAGTTTCTGGAACTAAAGCACTTTTTACAAATAGTTTTGCTTCTGCTTCTAATTTTTCCATAAAACTTTCAAACTTATCTTTTTTATGCCAAACTGGTTCTTCGACTTTTGCCATTGCCACTGTCATCTCTTTAGCATCTGTATAACTTCCAACTTCATCAATAAGACCAATTGTCTTTGCCTCAAAAGCTGTAAAAATTCTTCCATTTGCCCATTTATCAGACTCTTTTCTTTTTAGCCCTCTTGCATTGGCAACATCTGCCATAAACATTGTATATGTATTATCAGCCATTCTTTGAAGTTCTGCTCTCTCTTTTTCTGTCCACTGTCTATAAAAAGTACCAGACTCTTTATACTCACCTTTTTTAACAACATTCATAGAGACACCAACTGTTTTCATCAGCTCTTCAAAGTTACTCATTTGAAAAATAACACCAATACTTCCAACAATACTTCCAGGGTTTGCCATAATCTTTGTCGCACCAATTGAAGCGTAGTAACTTCCACTGGCAATAGAACTTCCTGCATATGCAACAACTGGCTTCTCTTTTGCCAACTTATGAATTGCCATCATCATCTCAACACTTGGAGCTACCAAACCTCCAGGAGAGTTTACATTGACTAAAACACCTTTAATACTTGGATCTTTAGCTTTTTCTACCTCTTCTAAAAACTTTTCAGCACTCATAATTGGGCCGTGGATTTTTAATTCATAAAGATTGGCAGTGGCAATTGTCTCACCTTCATCAGAACTTATTACAGCAAAAACAATAAGAACTAAAACAGTTGCTTTAAAATTGTTTTGAATAAAGTTAATTGGTGCTGTAATTGGCGTAAATAGTTTTCTTAGAAATTCCATTTAATTTTTTCTCCATTTATAAAAATATTTTCTGCCTCTTTTAAGTGCAGAATAATTGAAGACGCAATTGTACTATTATCACTTAAAACATCAGGTAAGATAAAGCTAATTAGATCTGCGTCAAGTCCCTCTTTAATCTCTCCACAGTTAAGTCCTAGACTTCTTGCTGGAATTGATGTTACACCTTTTAGAAGATCTTTAGCTAAAAGATTTAGGTCAAGATCTGTATGAACCATAAGAGCTGTCCTAATTTCATCTAATATACTAAGTGATGTATTAGAGCTAAGACCATCAGTTCCAACAACAAAAGGGATCTCATTGTTTTTTAACTTTTCAAGGTCTAACTTCCCTACGCCCAGAAGTCTATTGGAAACTGGACAATGAACAACTGTCGCTCCAAGACTTGCTAACTTTGAAAGCTCTTCATCGTTTATATTTACACAGTGGGTAAAAAGAACATTCACACCATCAAAACTGTCTAAATACCTCTTGCTATCTGTAACAGGTGTATCAGTATTTAAAAACTTTTGGAAAAATGCTTTAAACTCCCCTGTTCCACTATCAAGCCATTTTCTCTCACTTGGGCTTTCCATAAAGTGAGCAGATACTGGCATCGTATTCTCTTTTGCAACCTCTAATCCTTTATTAAGAACAATTGGATGGACAGAGTACGGTGAATGAATTGCAACAGCAGGGAAAAAAGAGTCACCCTTTTTTCCCATAGAATTATCAACCCTCTCTTTAAAATCAGCAAAAAGTGCATCAGCACTAGCCATACTAGAACCAATAAGCTCGCTAAAATAGACAACCTTCTGTGGTGTCTTCACACAAGCTTCCATATCTTTTCCAAAGCTACTAATAGCTCCTAAAGATGTTACACCGCTTTTTAACATATTTGCAAGAGCAAGCTCCATACAACTATCACCACACTTAGACATCAACTCATCACGGTTTTCCATCACACTATCAAGCCACGTCATAAAAGAACCATAGTTTAGTGTTGTTTTATTTGCTGAAAACTCTAAGTGAACGTGAGAGTTAATAAACCCTGGAAGTAAAACACTATTTTTTCCTAAGTATTGAACCTCTGCTGTTTGATAGACCCTTTTTAGATCTTCAACATCATCAGAGTAATCAATAATCTTCTCATCAAAAACAACTCCACCATTTTCTAGTACGGTAAAGTTTCTATCCATTAAAAGAATATAATCTGCCGCTAATATTTTCACAATTTATTTCCTTTTTGAGCAAAGCTCGCAAAGGACTCCTCGGCGGAGTGCCCTCGCGACCTTGTCGCTCTTATTTAAACTCTTTCTTGAAGTCTTTCACAACATCTTTAAGATCTCTATTTTCCACAGAGATAATCAGATCTGCCCTTTTTCTATAAGTTTTTAGTCTTTTTTCATAAAGCTCTTTGGCTTTTTCTGTATCTTTAAAAAGTGGTCTTTTCTTTAATTTCTTTTCAGCATTAGGGCTATTTAAAATTCGTTGGTATATTCCATTAAAACTTGAATCTAAAAGAACTACAGTTCCCATCTTTTCCAAATCTTTTACAAACATAGGAAATCCACCACCAGTTGATACAATGGTATTGGTAACATTTTTACTAACCCACGTTCCAACTCTGTTTTCTAAACCCCTAAAATAATCCTCACCCTCTGTGGCAAAGATCTCTTTTACTTTTCTATTTTCCATACTTTCGATTAAATCATCAGTATCAATTACCATCATATCCAGTGCCTTAGTAAGTTCACGGGCAAGAGTACCTTTTCCAACTCCCATAAATCCAACTAAAATTATATTATTATTTTTCATTTTATTCCTATTTAAACTGTTATTCTAACCTTTTTAAAATATCTTCAGAGTCAATCTCAATTTTACTAAAAGCAAACACCTTATTTCCCAGATCTTTCAAACTAGCACCAATATGATAAACATCTTTTTTATCAAGAATTAAAAATCTATCGTGAAAGTTCTTTGCTATTTTAACTTCAATCTTTTTATATTGCTTGTTATATTTCTCAGTATCAAGCTTTAACTGTTTTGACATTGTTGTATAGATTGTAACTTCTATATTTTGATTTTTTGAAAAGAGAGTTAAAACCGACTCATCAACATAGTTATCGATCAGTATTACAGATTTTTTCGTATTTTTTATCAAGTCTGAAATAAATACATAAGCATCAAAAATTTGACCGTTATAAAATATTCCCTGTTTAAGATCTAAAGAGTTACTTTTGATATGTGACTTTATATTTGCCACATCACTTTCTAAAGATGAAAGTCTTTGCTCTGTTATCTTATGCTCATTAATAGCAAAACCATTTTGGATATAGTTTTTCAAAACAGATGTTGCCCACTGTCTAAATCGTACACCATTTTGAGATTTTACTCTGTAGCCGACAGAAATGATTACATCTAAATTATAGTGTTCTGTGTTGTAATTTTTTCCATCTGATGCAGTTGTCGCAAAATTTGCGACAACTGCATTTTTCACAAGCTCTTTCTCTTTAAAAACATTATTAATATGTTTACCAATTGTCTTAACATCTCTATCAAAAAGTTCTGAGAGCTGATTTCTATTAAGCCACACTGTTTCTTTATTAGCAGATACTTTTAGTTCCAACTCTCCATCGTCAAAAACCACAACATTATCCACGAGTAAACCTTTTTGATTTACATAGTACTAAAAAGAACAATTTTTTTTGAAAAACATTACAAATTGACATTGTTTATACTTTCAAAATCAAATAAAACAACCTCTGTAGAAATTTCTAAATAAGAATAAACTGCATTAGCTTTTTTAGACATTTTTTTATCTGTTGTTAATAAATAATCACAATACAAAGCATATCCAGCATGTGTCATATCTGACATACTATTTGGGTAGTTATCATTGTCAATAGCTTTATCTCTTTTGTATCCGATAGAATTTAATAAATGATATAAAATATTTATCTTTTCAAAAAGACTTGATTTACTAATAAGTTCAGTAATAGAATCTAAAGAATTATTATATTTTCCCTTATAATATTTTTGAGGATCATTAAATATTTTTTGAATTGCTGTTTTTGGTTCTAGGTTACCAAGAGCACTAGAGTTAAAACCCATATTCTTCACAAAAATCATATCTTCTTCTTTGAAGTTATTTGTTTTTAACACTCTTAATTGTTCTTCAAACATTGAACTGTTTTGAGGATTAGTCTCTAGAAAGTTTTCAATAAATGAAATTATATTATCGTTAATTTCATTTAAAGACACATCTTGTTCTCCACCTAGTAATTTTTTATTTAACTGGTCAAGAGGATTCTTGAATTTTTCATCTAAAGAATTAAAAATAAGAGTTGGATCTTTTTTTGTAATTTGTACTTCAACAATATTGTTAAAATTTTTGTCTAGTATATTTTCAATGTATTCTGCTTTTATAGTTTTAAGTAACTCGATATATTCTAATTTTTCATCAGATCTTGATATTTCTTTAATAGTTTCATAAGAATAGACAGGAGTAATTACATTTCTCGAATACTCTATTCTGCATTCATTTAAAATTTTTGGAATAAAGCTAGTTTTATTACCCTTATGTTTTAACAAATGAACTAAAATATTTTGATCAATATAAACAAATATGTTTTTTTCTTTCACGAAAAATCAACAACCTTATCAATCTTAATCATAATCTCATCAGTCTTTGTTAAAGCATTGATGATTCTATTGTAGTGTTTCATATCAGATCTTGTAAGCTCTCTTCCAACTCTATCTTTAAGCCACTTCTGGGCTGGTTGGTAACCGCCTATGTAAAACTCCCAAGCTATTTGCGGGATGTTTACTATTGAGATCTTCTCATTGATTGAGAGGGAGACTTTTTCATCTGTAATTGTAAAATCTTTTTTATTGAGTTTATTGGTGATGGTCATCTCACCCTCACCACTGATGTCGATTACTCTTTCATCTAAGGTTTTATCTTCCAAAAGATGGATTCCTCGTAAGCTTTTGCCAAACTCCACCAACTTCCAAAATGTTTTAGGATCTGGATATGGCACTCTTGGAAAATCTATTTTGAGAAACTCTTTGTATTTTTCTCTGTAAGCTGGGGAGTGAAGAACGGCGTAGATGTAGTCTAAAAGATCTATTGGAGAAAAACTCTCTTTGTTCTCTTCTTTCTCTGGCACAAACACTAAACCTAAATTTTCTTGGATCTCTTTTATGATTTCTGGGTTTAGGTTTGGGGTTCTTTGGTTTTCTAAGGTGTTATCATCTTGATAAAGATAGAGAGGAAAAGTATAATCATTACCAGTATTACCTAAGTAATGTACACCTTTATTGGTAATTGTATTAGTTATTGAACAATGAGAATAACTGCTACCAGTGTACTGTCTATTTAAGATAAGACCAAAGCTATTTTTTTTAAAAAGATGTTTCATAG
>JAOXRY010000040.1 GCA_025800305.1 Campylobacterales bacterium
CTTCATTTTCTAGCTCATTTCTTTTATAATATAGCTCTAATCTACTCTCAATAGACTCAGGAAGGATTTGATTTGAAATAGGAGAGAACATCTCATCCATTAGTTTATTTTGGCTCTCTCTTTGCTTAGTAAGTCCAAAAAGACACCCACAATAGTTTTGTCTATATAAAGAGTGTTCTTTTACAACTTCCCCTTGTACTTGTGTTCCACTTCCACTTCTGTAATCTCTAAAAATAAATTCTAAGCCACTTAAAGATGATAGGTTTGCTCCTATTCTTTCTAATTTATCTTGAGATTTTTTTGGTGAAATTAAAAGTGTTGTAGTAAATTTGTCGTGACCTAACTCTTTTGCTTTTTCAACAGTTTTTTCTAATCTATCATCAAAGCAAACAGTACACCTGTCACCTTTTTCAGGTTCATTTTCTAAACCTTTTACTTTTTTTAGCCACTCTTCTAGATTATAAGGACCTTCAATTAGTTTAATACCAAGTTTTTTACAAGAGTATTCAACATCAATAAATCTTAATCTATACTCACTATAAGGA
>JAOXRY010000044.1 GCA_025800305.1 Campylobacterales bacterium
ATTCAAATTCATAACTACACTTTTCAATGGTTTTAACTGTAGAGAAATCCATCTCCACTCTAAACATAAGAAGATATTATATCAAAAACGTTTCTTCTATTACAAATTAAACCACTATCGCTTTTTTGGTATAATCGCGAAAAACATAGAGAAAGACTTATTAAATGATCGACGAAAATATTCAAATATCAAAGATAGAAAAACTATACGAATTTTCAAATTCTTGGACAGGAACGGTAATTATTGTTCTTATGGTTATATTCTTTTTAGCACAAGCTTTTGTGATTCCTACAGGTTCAATGAAACACACACTTTTAGAAGGAGACCACCTTCTTGTAAAAAAATATGTTTACGGAGTACCAACTCCTACAATTCCTTGGATTGAACAGCCTGTTCTTCCTGACTTTAAAGGAAATGGTCACTTGATTGATGGGGATATGCCTAAGCGGGGAGATATTGTTGTTTTTAGGTATCCAAAAAATCCCAAACTTCATTACGTTAAGAGGATGGTTGCAATTGGCGGCGATGAAATTATGCTTCGTGGAAAGAAACTTTTTATTCACCATAGAGAAGGGGATGAATATATTAAGAAAAACTTCCCAAAAGAAAAAATAGTAGAAAAATTTGGAAAATTATGGGTTGAAGATCCATATAGAGATATTCACCCTGGTGTTAACAACCATGATTTTGTCCACGCTTCAGGCGGATTTCCTGATCAAGTTTATCATTTTGGTCCAATTGTTGTCGACAAAGATAAGTTCTTTATGATGGGAGATAATAGAGATCACTCTAGTGATAGTAGATTTTGGGGAAGTGTAGAATATAAATATATTATTGGAACTCCTTGGTTTGTATATTTTAGCTGGGAAAATAGAAGTTACGAAAAAGTAGCTAACGGAGGACTGATTGTTGGTGCAGATCTTCAAGCTTTAGAAAAAGTTTGTCCAGATATAGATCCTTTTACACAACAGTGTAAAAAACTTTGGGATGAAAACATGTACAAAGTCAGATGGGAAAGAGTTGGAAAAACTATGGATGGTTTAGAGGAGCTTCTTAGGAAATAGTCATGGACTTTTCTAACGTTAATTTTCTTGAGATAGGTTTAATGATTCCGGCTTTGATGGTTGGCATTATCGGACATGAGATTATGCATGGCTGGACAGCTTATAAGTATGGCGATGATACAGCGAAACATCAAGGAAGATTGACTATTAATCCTCTTGTTCACGTTGACACAATGGGAACAGTAATCTTGCCAGGACTTCTTCTAATTACTGGTGCTCCTTTTCTTTTTGGTTGGGCGAAACCTGTTCCTGTTAATTCAAATACAGTTCTTAGAAATGGCGGTTATTGGGGAATGGTTGTAGTCTCTTTGGCAGGGATTATCTACAATCTTGCTCTTGCATTTTTAGCAACATTTCTCATACACTCTGGAAACGATAGTGGTATCATTGGGTATTTTCTTTTACAACTGGTGATATACAACGTGGTTCTAGCAATCTTTAATCTCATGCCAATTCCACCACTAGATGGTGCAAATGCTCTTGGGTATTTTTCAAGAATCATTGGGGCTCACTCTATTGGTGATTTTTTAGAGAAGTATCATAAGTACGGGTTTTTCTTACTGATTTTAATTATTGCAACACCTCTTTCTCAGCCACTTTTTAGTCTGATTCAATCAATTATTTTAGGTCTTCTTACATGACATCACCTCATATTTCTGTTTTACTGGGGGAGTGTGTAGAGGCTTTTAAAGAGTGTGCTAGTGGAACGATTGTAGATTGTACTACAGGTTTTGCTGGGCATTCTGAGAAGATCTTACAGACTTACGATAATCAAAAAATGGCTTGTATCGATAGAGATCAAGATGCTTTAGACTTTGCTACAAAAAGATTAGAACCTTTTAAAGAAAGAGTTCAGTTTATCAAATCCTCTTTTGGTGATGGAATCTTGCAAGTAGAGGATAAGAACATTGTTGGAGTTCTTGCAGATCTTGGAGTATCTTCTTATCAACTTGATGAGGAGGAGAGAGGTTTTAGTTTTAATAGTGACAATCTTGATATGAGAATGGATAGATCTCAAGATCTCAGTGCCAATGAGATTGTTAATAACTACTCCCAACATGAATTAGAAAAGATCATCAAAGAGTATGGAGAAGATAGCTACTATAAAAAAATAGCTTCTTTGATTGTGAATAATCGTCCATTTACCAGTGGAAAAGAGTTGGCAGATCTGATGGAGAAGAATTTCAAAAGAGGAAAAACCCATCCTGCAACAAAACTTTTTCAAGGAATTAGAATTGAGGTTAATGGGGAGCTAAACCAAGTAAAAGAGCTTTTTTCTAATATTGAAAAAATTGCACAAAAAGGTACAACAGTTGCCATTATCTCTTTTCATTCTTTGGAAGATAGAATCGTAAAACAGACTTTTAAAGAGTGGTCAAAAAGCTGTATCTGTCCTCCTAATGTTTTTAGGTGTCAGTGTGGAAATAATCACGGTAAAGGAAAGATTCTTACAAAAAAACCTATTATTCCTACAGACAAAGAGATCAAAGAAAACCCCAGATCTAGAAGTTCTAAGCTAAGGATCTTTAGATTTGAATAATCAAATTGATAGCTCCTTTTTAGAAGAAGAAAAAAATGGTAGTCTTTCTCTTAGCAACCTCATCACTGTTTTTTTAATTATTGGTATTATTTTAGGATTTGTAACTCCAAAGATCTATATTGCTTCAAATATCTACTACAAAAGTTTGGAGATAGAAAGAGAAAAAAGTAAACTTCTCATACTAGAAGATGAGAAAAGAGAGCTAGAATTAGAGCTTGAAATGTATAAATTTAATAACGATATTGAGAGATAATGGAAGAACTAATTCTATACGATTTTATTGCAGAAGACAAACCTTGTCCTTACCTAGAAAATACTCCAAGTAAAACTAAATACCACTGGATGGAAGAGTGTACAACTGATGCTTATCAAAAAATGCTAGAACATGGCTATAGAAGATTTGGAAAGCTATTTTTTAACCCTATTTGTGAAGGGTGCTATAAGTGTCTTAGTGTAAGGATAAATCCTCAAACATTTCTTTGGAAGAGAAAATTTAAAAGAGTCCTAAAAAAGAATCAAGATCTCACTATTGTTGTCAATAGACCTTCTATCACAACCCAACACATAGAACTTCATAATAAGTACCATCAAGACATGCAAGGTAGGCGAGACTGGACTCAAGAAGACATTACTGTTGAGCAATATTATAGATCTTTTGTAGAGGGTGCTGGAGATTTTGGGTATGAGTTTCTCTATTTTTTAGATGAAAAGCTTATAAGTGTTGCATTGGTTGATATATTACCAAAATCTGTTTCTGCTGTTTACTGCTTTTATGACCCAGACTACAGAGATAGATCTTTAGGCACTCTCTCTATTTTAAAACAACTTCAAATAGCCAAACAAAACAGCATTGACTATGTATATTTAGGATATATGGTAAGGGAAAATCAATCTTTAAAATACAAAGAGAACTTTAAGCCACTGGAAATATTATCAGGAAGACCAGAACTTAAAGCAACTCCTTACTGGCTAGAAGAAAACTAAAAAATCTTCTTTGTTTTAATCACTCCATTTTTAAAATCTAAAACTCTAATTTTAAACTTACTAGAAACCTCATTTCCAACCCTATCAGAGACTCTAATGGAAATTCTATAGATTCCTTCTTTATTTAGCTGAATAGGTTTTCCAACATACTCTTTTTCAACATCATTAAGTCTTACATATACCTTATTTACACCAACAATATCATCTATAGTGTTTACATAAAGCTGTGTTCCAAGAGGATAGTTATTTAGTCCATTTTTCCCATCAGAAACCTCTACACCTTCAACTTTTAGTCCGTTATAACTAAAATGGTGGGTAAGTTCTGGTGCTCTTCTATCAACTACTATATCAATTGGATTTGCTTCTGAAGCATTTTCAACATTATCTTTTGCTTTAAAATAGAATCTAAACTTTTCATAATCAGTAATATCTCTAAGCATTAAAGGACCTTCATAGCTAGAATAGTCTCTATCGTCAATAGAATATTTCATCGACTTAATTCCAGAAAGAAGATCGTTTCCTTTTACTTTTAACTTTACATCTTTATGAACATAGTGAACACCATCTTCTTTTACAAAACGTCCTATAAAATCGATTTTTAGTTTTGGTGGTTCAAAATCTAAAACAATATCTTTTTTATTTATTAACTCTTTATTTCCTAGCTTGTCTATAGAGTGGTAATAAAGTGTAGTCTTTTGATTAATGTTTTTATTAAGCCTAGATGCCAATTCTTTAAAACTAATTGGAGCGATATAGTTTCTCTTTCTATCATCTTCTAAAAATACAATGGTATTATCAACCCCAGAACAATCTTCTGATTTTAAAACAACTTTTGTAGATGGGGAAACATATGTAATTCCATCGTACTTATAAATATTTTCAATGAACTTATGACTAGTCTCAGGAGCAGTTAAATCAAAATTAAATTTGTAATTATTAACTTTCTCTTGATTCTTGACTTTATCTACACTATAAAATTTTATATTATGTTCACCACTTCTTAGATTTTTAAGATCTTTAAAGGTCAAAGGTTTGCTATATTTTTTATACTTTCCACCATCAATAGAGAAAGTTGTTGTCTTAACACCAGCGATATTGTCTTGTGCTTTTATAGAAAGATTGGTTCTTCTGCCAATTGTATGCTCTTTTTTACAATTTATACTAGAAGCACTCTCTACGATTTTTGATTTTGGAGGAGTTGTATCAACAAAGAACCTTTTGCTTGTTTTCTTTCCAATATTCCCCACATTATCTACAGCAATAAAATCTAGATTGTAAAGCCCTTCATTATATATTGGAAGAGTTCCTTTATTTTTAAGCTCTTTGATTTTGTTGTTATTAATTGTGTAGAAGATCTTATTTCCACCAGAAAGATTATCTTTGATACCAACCTCTAAAGTACCAGCTGGGAAATAGTAGTCTTTATTTCTATTAAACATAGAAACACCTTTATGGTAAAGCTTTACACTTGGAGGTTTGTTATCCCAAATAATTCCCATATTTCCAATTTTTTTCTTATCACTTCCATAGTATCTAATATCATTTTTTCCACTTTTAGAAAGTTTTAACGAAGTAATATCACGTCCACCATCTATGGGAATTGGAAGTTTTTTTCCATCTTTGCTTGAACTTACATAGATATAAAACTTATTTTGTTTTAAATAGATTTTGTAATTTTCATCGATATATGGCTCTGTAGTAACTAGATTTTTAATAGCATTTTGTGTTAGTTTAGTACTACCTTGAGAGATAGCATAATCTTTTTTAGTTTTTCCAGTTGATACTATTTTTATCTTTTTTTTCTGTTGGTTTTTCCCAGTTTTTTTAGAAGGCTCATCATCATAAGAGAACATTCCTCCATAAAGGTTAGCAGAGATTGCTCCTGCTAAAATAATTCCTAATCTAATCTTCATACTTTTCCTTCTTAAAAACTAACACCTAAAGTTGTTGAAATACTATTTTTAAAAGTAACAGAGTGGGTAAAAGGAATATTAGAACCTACAGTCTGTCCACTCTCTGTTACAGTTAAATCAATATGTACATATCGTAAATTTGCCTCAAATTTTATAGCTCCAATTTTAAAATATGTTCCACCATGGATCTCCCATGTCATTCCATCTTTTTTATTATCGCCATCAATAAGATCTGTCTGAAATGTTGTCTGACCAAGAGAGCCTCCAACATATGGTCTAAGATGTTTATTTGTATATTTAGCAAAAGGACCAAGAATCTTTTTTAAATGATTGTATTTATAAAATATATAGTCTCCACCTACACTATAAGTTTGAAGCTGTCCATTTCCCCAATTACTTTGGCTTAGATCTATGAAAGCTCTCCACTTTCTTCTTTCATGTCCAAACTTTAATCCATAAGTCTGGGTAGCTTCTGCTTCTGGCTCTTTTCTTGGAGCTGGATTTACAGACCAACTACTGGTAAAAAATGAGTAATTCGCTCCAATATAAGGAATGATAAAGTTCTCTTGATAAGGTTTTAGCTTCTGACTTGTGATAAGTAAAAAAGGGTGGTAAATATCTTTTTTGGTCACAAAATCAAGGCTAATATTTCCATCTATCAATTCTCCTTGAAATGTATCCTTGTCGTAAGAAAGATCTCTTTTTCCATCAAAACCATTGAAAAAATCATCAATTGCGTTATACTCATCCCAAGCTTTTTCACCATTAACTAAAAGACTATCACCTTTATCTTCTCTATCTCCATCAATTGTAAAAAGTGTCATATCAACTTTATTTGTTAACATCTCTTTCAAATCTAAATTTAGGGTTAAGTTGTCTTTTTTATTTACATAGATATATCCATCTTGAATAGTTATCTCTTGTCTTTTTCCCATCTCATTTTCATAAACAACAACCAAGATCCAACCACCATAAGAGTGCTGTCCTTTTTCAGTTACAAGATCCCCAATATAGTAGTATCCCTCTTC
>JAOXRY010000046.1 GCA_025800305.1 Campylobacterales bacterium
ACAGAACAAGTAGAAGAAGAAGCAACGTTCAATGAGATCATTGATAAAATCAAACTTGTTGGAGACAACGGTTATGGACTTTATCAAATTGATAAAGAGTTAGCTAGTAGAACCTTTGTTGATCCTACAGTAGAGTAGTTACTGTTTTTTTGAAGAGAGGTTAATCTTATCAAGTGTTGAAAAGATTTTCTTCTCTTTCTCCTCTTTGAATATCTCTAAAAATTTTTTAATTTCTTCAAAATGTTTTCTTATTAGATCTAAAATAAAAGTAGAATTTATTCCTGTTGTGTCAAGGTGATCTGAAATAATTTTCACTGAAAAGATCTTATCAGCTTTCATAAATTTCAATGCCCCTTGAAAAAACCCACTTGCTTCCATATCAACACCAATAGAACCAATTGCTTTATTTTCTATAGGCTTTTCAAAGGTGTGTATTGTAAACTCTCTTAAATGATGAGAAAAGTGAATATCACTAAAGTAACTTTTTTCTGTTCCTTCATCAACAATTTTATTTGCCAGTAAGATCTCCCCTACTGAGAGATGAAGATCTCCACATCCACAAATTCCAAAGTTTATAATTCCATTAGGATTAGGAAACTTTGAAAGAATAAATGTTGTAGCTATAGCAGACTTTATTTTTCCTACACCACTAATAATAAGAGTAACTTCATCATTTTTATAGATTTTATATTCTTTAATATCTGGGATATGTAAAAGTTTTAGCCCTTCTATAAAAGGTCTAGCCTCATCTTTTAAGGCTACCACTAAAACAATCATTTTCCCAGATCTTACTTTGTCAATTGATTTTTTGGAAGAACTTTGTAGACAACTAAAGCAAGAGAGAACATTGCAAAAGACAGAAGTTGTCCCATTGTTAGCCACCCAAAGGCGATAAAACCAAGCTGAGGATCAGGCTGTCTATAGAACTCAACAATAAATCTTGCTGTTGCATAAAAAGCCACATACAGTGCCATTAACTGACCATCAAATTTTTTGTATTTTCTTAAGATGAATAGAAGTGACGCAACAACAATTCCTTCTAAAAATGCTTCATAAAGCATTGCTGGGTGTCTTAATGCACCATGGGAAAAAATTCCCCAAGGAACATCAGTTTCCCGACCAACAAGTCTATCGTTTAAAAAATTTCCAACCCTGCCAAAGAAATATCCTGCACTTCCAGCAAGAACAGAGAGATCCATAAAGTATAAAAATTTAATGTTTTCTCGTTTAGTAAAAAGCCAACCAGCCACTAAAAAACCAACAATAGCCCCATGGTAACTAAGCCCACTAATACCAACAAACTCACCGTTATAGAAAGGATTAAAGATCTCCCAAGGCTGAGTCAGATACCACATGGTATTTTCATCATAAAATAGAACATACCCAATACGAGCACCAAGGATAACACCAACTTCAACCCATATAAATGCCATATCGTACTGTTCAAGAGTCATTTTGTATTCTCCTCTTTTTACCAATTCACGACCAACAAAATATCCAAATCCTAAAGCAAGAACATACATCAATCCATACCAACGAACTTGCAAAAATCCAAGATCTAAAGCTACTGGATCATGCCAACTGAAAAAACTTTGCCAAAGTTCCATTATTTTTCTTTCCCTCTTAAAGACTGTGCAATTAACTCCACTGGGTGGATAAATTTAGTCTCAACTTTTTCTTCGTGTAATGCATTACTAAGCTGAACACGACAGGCACTACACTCAGCACTAACATAATCAGCTTCAGTGTCACGGATCATTTCTGCTTTTGGCTTTCCAGCCATTTCACTTAAATGAGCCTTTTCACTTTGGATTGTCACACCACCAAAACCACAACATCTATTAGGATCACTCATATCTTTTAAAGCGTAATTTTTAGAGATTAGATTTCTTGGTTCTTTCCAAACACCTTGTGTCTTTCTAGAGTGACAAGGATCATGATAAGTAACACTGCTATTTTGGGCTTTATGTTTCTCTAAAAGCTTGTCTAGATCTGTATATTTATCAAGCCACTCTGTAGAGATAAAAGTCTTTTTGACGATCTTATCTACTCTCTCTAACCACTGAGGTTCATCTCTTAAAACCCTCTTCCAGTCATGGATAACCATAGAGCTACAAGTGGCTTCTGGGATTAAGATAGCTTCAATATCATCAATAAATGTTTCAAAATAATCAATATTTCTTTTAATTAGTTCCTCTGTTGTTTCTAGATCTCCTGTAAAAAATGCAGGAGCTCCACAACAAACTTGCTCTTTTGGAATAAAGGCATTAATCTGTAGTTTTTTCAAAATATAAAGAAGAGAATCCCCTACTCCAGTGTAAGAATAATTAGCCATACAACCAATAAAAATTGCTACTTTTCTCTCTCCATTAAAATCCATATTTTCTGGATAAGTGTTTAAAAATGATTTTGATTTTACAGAGGGAAGGAGTCTTCCTTTTTTAATCATTGGAATTCCAAATCTTGCGATCATTCCCTCTTGAGTTTTACTACTACTAAACCCACAGCTTTTAAAAACATACCCAAGCTTTGCCATAAAATCCATAAGTTTTCTGTTTTTCAAAAGTGTAAAGAAAGCTTTTTTATACCATGCAATTCCATATTTTTTAGCAATATCAGCACGGACATTTTCAATCATAAAATCTGTCGGCAGACTTCCTGGACAAACATCTGTACAGTTTGTACATAAAAAACAACTTTCAAAGATGTCTTTTACCTCTTTATCTAGCTCTAGGTTTCCATTATTATATGCCCCTAAAAGGTGTAAAAAACCTCTTGGACTAGTTGTTTCATCTGGATTAATTTGGTGAATTGTACACGTAGGAATACACTTTCCACACTTTATACAGTCTTTTGATATCTCTTCATAGTTAAAATTAAGTTCTTTCATAGTCGCGATTATACCTCATTTATAACTTAGGAGAACAACTCTCTCCAACAATCTCCCCAAACTCTTTTGTGTATTCAATTCCCCATGAATGCATTGTGTTTAAAACATCCCTTAATTTCTCTCCAATAGGTGTTAGTGAATAGACAACTTTTGGCGGGACTTCTGGAAAGACTTCCCTTTTGATTAGTCCTTTTTCTTCCAATTCTCTTAATTTTACTGTTAGAGTTTTTTGTGTTATTTCATTAAGTTTTTCACTAATCTCTTTATATCTCATCTCTCCATCAAGAAGATACCAGATAATTCCTAGCTTCCATTTATCATTAAAAATCTCGCTGGTAATACTTATAGAGCAGTTATACTCTTTTCCATTTATTTTATACATATTGGAATTTTAGCAAAACAAACTAAAATTTCTATTACATTACTTAAGTATTGTAAGGAGATTTTAAGTTCATTAGGGATAATATTTTCCAACCAAAACTTTTAAAGGATAAAAATTTGAACAATGTGTTAATTATAAATGGTCATCAACACTATCCTCAAATAGCAGAAGGAAAGTTGACTGTAAGCTATATTAACAAAGCAGATGAGTTTCTAACTGCCAATGGATTTAATGTGAAACATACAAATGTTGAAAAAGGGTATAAAGTAGATGAAGAATTAGAAAAATTTGCTTGGGCAAATTTTTTTATTATCCAATACCCTGTATATT
>JAOXRY010000149.1 GCA_025800305.1 Campylobacterales bacterium
CTTTATTGGATCCGGGAAACTTTTACCATCTAAAGGCAAGGCCAAAGTTGGTTTCATAATTCTAATCGACCAGGTTTCTCTCAAAGGAAATAACATCAATCAGTTAGAATTACCTTTGACGATTACCTCCTCGAAAGAAGAAGAGAAAAGGAGTGGATTTACAAAGTATGAAGCATCTATCAACGGCTCTCTTCTCGAAAATAAGTTTTTAATCAAGGGCAAACACTTACCTGATTTTAAGATAAATTCACAAGTCATACTCTCAGGTTCTTTAGCACGAACTTGGTCAAAAAACCAATTTAAGAGAAGATTTTACTTATTAGTCGATCACAACAAAGAGGTAAAAAAATGAAGATTGATATATCAATTGAAATAGATCTTGATGAAGACATTCAACTATTTTTTGATGAGTTACTTGATAAACACCCCAAATTTTTTGATTCTCAAAAATTCCTAGAAAAAAAAGTTGAGACACTTTTAAAAAGTTATCTGAAAAAAGAGAAAGAAATTAAGAGAAATATTAAAAGCTTTCTAAAGGCTACTCAAGCATCTGAATTGCAAAAAATTAATGATGATGCAGAAGCCAAAAAAGCTCAGCTGAAAGACAGTTTCAATCAACTAATTAGTGGTATCGAAGAACCTAATAGAATTGATAAGAAAGTAGAGGCTTAAATTGTTTCAGATGCTTGCGACCTCAAATTTTTTCCTGACAGAACCACTAAAGCAATTTTTGGTATATTTCTGCTCATTCATTTTTATCCTATGCGTACTACGCATCATGGATCTAGCTAATAAAAAAGATAAAGACCCGATCGAGATCTTTTATAGTTTTTTTATGGTCGCCTCTGTACCTATGATTGTGATTCTCTTCTATGAGAGACTCGGCTTACAAGACTTAGTAATCTACTTCCTAAAATAAAATGAATATAAACGAAATTATCATATCTCTTTACTCAAAAGATGTCTCTGTAATTTATGAAGATAAAGCTACTGGAGAGATTTATTATGGTTGGACTTTGCTCTACCCTGATGGCTCTGTTGTTCCTTTAGAAAAAGTTGAGAATATCTTCGACGCCTATAACAGTGCTATGGGAGTTGAAGATCATGATTAATCTTGATGTCAATTTAACAGACCACAAAAAGACAATTCAGAGTCTTACTCAGTTCTTTAATAAAATTGCGGAGACAAAAGGTACAGAGAAAACAAATAAGCTGG
>JAOXRY010000068.1 GCA_025800305.1 Campylobacterales bacterium
CGAACGCTCGTAGATGAACGCCGAATATTTACCGCCAATTTACGATGGAAGCCAGATTTACCGCCAATTTAAAAGGAGAAATGTCACATACGCTTTTTCCCGCGTTTTCACAGACGGTGCCCGCATTTGAAAAATAGGAAACGCTAATGGGCCTGTTGTAATGGCTGTAGAAAAGAAAGATGAACAAAAAGCCTTAGAAGTATTAAGAACTTTTGAAAACTCTTCAAATGCTACAATAATTGCAAAGGTAAGCCAAGCTTATGAAAAAAGAGTTGTATTACACTCTCCTTGGGGGACAAAAAGATTCTTAGACTTACCAACGGGTGAACTTCTTCCTAGAATTTGTTAGATGAAAATATTACTTATTATCTCCTCTTTTAACTCCCTTTCCCAAGGGGTTTATTGTAAGTTAAAAGATTTAAATCATGATGTAAAAATAAGATACTCTATTTCCAATGACTATCTTAAAGAAGAGTGCGAAAAAATAAATCCTGATTTAATTTTTTGTCCCTTTTTAAAAGAGTTCTTATCAAAAGATATTTATGAAAAGTGGGATACTTTTGTTTTACATCCAGGTCCCCTAGGAGATAGGGGCCATAACTCCATAGATTATGCCTTATATAAGGATTTTAAAGAGTGGGGTGTAGTTATTTTAAAGGCAAATGAGCTTTTAGATGGGGGAGATATTTATGCTAAAAAAGAGTTTCTTTTAGAAAAAAAAGCAAAGGCTTCTATCTATAGAGATGAAGTTTGTAAGGCAACAATTTCTATCTTAGAAGAGTTTTTAGAAAACTATCAAAATAAAAACTTTAAAGCAATAAAACAGATTTTAAACCCTATTCATGAAACTATTTCCCAAGATAAAAGAGTTATTAACTGGCAAAAAGATTCAAGTGAAGAGATAATAAATAAAATCAATCTAAGTGACTCTTATCCTGGGGTTAAAGATGAACTTTTAGGAGTTAAGTGTTTTTTATATGGGGCTAAAAAAGAGCATAGTTTAAAAGGAAGTCCCAAAGAGCTTTTAGCAAAAAGAGATGGAGCTATTTGTTTGGGAACTATTGATGGTGCTATTTGGATATCCCATATAAAAGAAGAGGGTTCTTTTAAACTTCCTTCCACTTATGTTTTAAAAGATAAATTAAAAGGACTTAAAGAGAATAGACTTCCTTTATTATATGAAGGAGAAGGAGAAACCTATTGGGAGATAAAACTAAATCAAAAAGAAGAAATAGCCTATTTATATTTTAACTTTTATAATGGGGCTATGAGTTCTTCCCAAGCCATACAGTTAAAATATGCCATAGAATATTTAAAAGAAGAGTGTAAGGTTTTAGTTTTAATGGGTGGTGAAGATTTCTTTTCCAATGGAATTCATCTAAATATCTTAGAAGATAGTAAAAAACAAGGGGAAGATGGCTGGAGTAATATAAATGCAATAAATGAAG
>JAOXRY010000070.1 GCA_025800305.1 Campylobacterales bacterium
AAAGAGCTTTCGAACCATCGATGCGTTTGGGATTGGCTGAAATACAATATAAGAGTCTTTTCGATTAAACATTAAAAAAAAAGAGTAAAACAAAGAAAGAAACAGAAATGAACCTTCAAAACAACTATAATGAAGCAAAACACAAATTTGAGAATGACTCAAATGACGCAAATGCAACTCTTCTCTGGATAGCTCAGAAAGAATTGGAATCATTCTATGAAAAAAAAGTTGAAGGAATAATAATTCGCTCACGAGCCAGGTGGTACGAGCATGGTGAGAGAAGTTCTAAATACTTTCTTAATTTAGAAAAGAGAAATCATGTGAAAAAGCATATTCGCAAATTGTACATAAATGGCTCCATCACCACAGATCCCCTCAGAATTCTCAATGAGCAGAAGCGTTTTTACCAGGAATTATATCAAAGCTTTAACAAAAAGTCGAACAATAGTAAGGAAATTTCGCTCTTTCTAGACAATCTTAATATACCTAAATTATCTGAAGTAGATAAAAACTTTTGCGAAGGTAAAATCTCTGCTGATGAGTGTTATAAATCACTAGATAGCTTCCAAAATAATAAAACGCCAGGAAATGATGGAATCCCCATTGAGTTCTATAAAAAATTCTGGTTTTTTATCAGTGACCCTTTCATTTGCTCCTCCGTTTTGAAAAAGGAGAAATGTCTGTGTCACAAAAGCAAACTGTTATTACTCTTATAGAGAAAAAAGGGAAAGATCGCTCCTTTCTAGAAAATTGGAGGCCTATCTCACTTCTTAATGTTGATACAAAAATTATG
>JAOXRY010000076.1 GCA_025800305.1 Campylobacterales bacterium
CCATTAGGCTCATCTTTACATTTAATACCATCAAGACCAGCTAATAGCATAGCAGAGAATGCAAGGTAAGGGCAAGCTGTTGAATCTGGGAATCTCATCTCAATTCTTGTAGCCATTTCACCTGCACCATAAGGAATTCTACAACTAGCAGATCTATTTTGGCTTGAGTAAGTTAAGATTGAAGGAGCTTCGAATCCTGGAATTAATCTTTTGTAAGAGTTAGTTGAAGGGTTTGTAAACGCAGCAACCGCTCTTGCGTGTTTGAAGATACCACCAACATAGTGTCTAGCTGTATCACTTAAGTTACCATACTCACCCTCTTTGTAGAATAAGTTTTTACCATCTTTCCAGATTGATTGGTGAACGTGCATACCATTACCGTTATCGCCAAATAATGGCTTAGGCATAAATGTAGCTGATTTACCATTTAGGTGAGCAACCATTTTTACAACATACTTATATTTTTGTACATTATCAGCAGCTTCTACTAATGTACCAAACTTAATACCAATTTCACCTTGAGCTTGTGCAACTTCGTGGTGACCTAGAACAACTTCTAAACCAACCTCTTCTAAAATTTGCATCATTTCAGCTCTTAAGTCAACCATAGTATCTGTTGGCATTACTGGGAAGTAACCACCTTTTGTTCTTGGTCTATGACCTGTGTTCATACCATCTTCAAATTTAGTTGAGTCATTCCACTCACCTTCTTCAGAGTCAAGTCTATAACCAGATTGGTTAATACCTGTCCAAATTTGTACATCATCAAAGATGAAGAATTCATTTTCTGGACCAAAGTAAGCAACATCACCAACACCAGCTTCGCTTAAGTGCTCTAGTGCTTTTTTAGCAATACTTCTTGGACACTTCTCATACATTTGACCTTTATAAATATCATAAACATCACAAAAAACGATAATTGTTTGATCTGCTGTAAATGGATCTAAAAACGCAGTTTCAACATCTGGCTTTAAAATCATATCTGATTTATTAATTGGTTGCCAAGCATCAACTGATGAACCATCAAATGGCATACCAGCGTCAAGTAAACCTTCGTTTACTGCAGTGATATTATATGTTAAATGATGCCACATACCTTTAAGATCTGTAAATCTAAAATCTACAAATTTAACCTCGTTTTCTTCACAGAATTTAAAAAACTCTTCTGTATTGTTTACAAATTTACCCATTGTAAATGCTCCCAAAATTTGATTTTTATCATTCTACCTAAAAGAGTAATAAACCCTTATTAAGGATTGATTAAAATTTAACCAATTTTAGTAAAATTAAAAAAAGGTTTGCTTATGTCATATTTTCCTCTCTATTTAGATCTACAAAGTCAAAGAATATTAGTTGTTGGTGGAGGAAAAATAGGAACTAAAAAAGTACAAACTCTGATAAAATTCACAAAGAATATTACAGTCATATCACCAAAGTTCTCAAAGGATCTAAGAAAAGTAAAAGTTAAAAAAAATAAAAGAGAGTATGAAAAAAGAGATCTAAAAAATATAGATATTGTGATAGCAGCAACAGATAACCCCAAACTACAAAAAAAGATCTATAAACAGACAAGAAAAAGAAAAATTCTTTGTAACTGTGTCAATGATAAAAAGATGTGTGACTTTATCTTTCCATCGATTATAGAAAAAGACGGTTTCACAATATCAATCTCAAGTTCTGGAAAATCACCAACTTTAACAAAAAAAATGAGAATTTTTTTAGAAGAGAAACTATCTAAAAAATAAGACTATTAAGATCTACAACTTTTCCTACAACTATTAAAGCAGGAGTCTCTAATCCTTTAGATTTTGAAACAATATTAGAAAGATCTCCAACAACGCATTTCCCTTCTTTTGTTGTTCCTTTACTAATTACACAGCAAGGATAGTCTTTTGATTTTCCCACCTCAATAAGTTTTTTAACTATCTTCTCCAACTTATGAAATCCCATAAGAAAAACAATTGTTTCATCTGTCTTAAAAGATTCCCAATCAACTAAAGACTCTTTTTTAGTAGGATCTTCGTGTCCTGTAACAACCCTAAAAGAGGGAGATACACCACGGTGTGTTACAGGTATTCCAAAACTAGCTGGAACACTGATAGCAGAAGTGATCCCAGGAATTATCTCAAACTCCATACCTTTCTCTTTTAAAAAAATAGCTTCCTCTCCACCACGTCCAAAGACAAAAGGATCTCCTCCTTTTAACCTAACTACATTTTCATACTTTTTTGAGGAGTCATAAATTACTTGATTAATTTCACTTTGTGGAAGTGTATGACGACCATCTTCCTTTCCCACATAGATAAGTTTCACCCCTTCTTTTCCCTTATCTAAGATCTTAGGATTAGCCAATCTATCGTAGATAATTACATCTGCTTTTTCAATAGCTTTTAAAGCTTTGACTGTTAAAAGTTCCACATCCCCAGGTCCTGCTCCTGTAAGATAGATCATCTCAAAATCATTTTAAAATTTTCTACTTTTATCTGTTGTGTTTGGTTGCTATCTCCACCTTGTGTTTGATTAGAGTCTTTTACAGAAACTGTGTATCTAAAAGAGAAAGTTCCATCTACATCTGAGCTGTTATAATTCAGTTTACAATCGAGTATAGGATTGAATTTGTAATAGAGCTTAGCTCCTATTGCAAACGTCTTTTCATTCTCGTCTAGGCCATCTAAAACTTCTTCTTGAGAGAGGGTTTTTGAAGGCTCTACACAAAGTTCTTCATCTGATTCACCTTTGATAGGAAAAATAATTTTACAAAGTTCTGGTGAGATCTGATTAAAATCCAAATACTCTCCTTCAAAACCGATTAACTTATCCCAAGGAACTTTATAGATCTCTTTCTCTTCTGTCAAAGAGTAGTAGTCATCTATAATTTTATTCCATAGATCTTTACCTGAGATCTTCTTGTTTTCCAGATCTACAGAGTTAATTTTTAGTTCATCTTTACCAAAAAGATAACTCTCCTCTTTTGGAGTAACCGCTAAAGAGTAGTTAATTAGTTCAAAGAGTGTACTGGTAGAGATTAGCTTATACTCACTGGTTAAAAAGTTTTTAAAATTATCTTCATATATGTAGCGAAAACTATCATTAAAATCTCGAGACATATTTATATTAAACTCTTTATTTCCTGGACTACACTCCAGCTTCCAATCCATCAGTTCACTGGAAGTATTATTATCACCAAATGAAAAAGCTGAAGGAGAAAGGGGAATTCCATAAAACTGATTAAAGATACAGATCTTCATCTTCTCCTTACTCTCTCCTGCACAATCTCCTAAAAGTTCTGCAAACATTGACCCATACTTTTCAAGATCATCATCTGATACATTTTCTAAAGTTGTCTCAAGAGCTGATATCTGTTCTGTAATAAGTGGCATAATATTATGCTTAAAATCATACATAAAAACATTAGCCTGAACAAGAAACTTAGACTTTTGATTTCTTGCCATTGAGTTTTCTACAAGTGTATAGTAAAGAGCAACAATAACCGTAACTAAAGTAATAAATGAAAGGGTAATTAAAAGAATAATCCCCTTTTTCTTCATAGGTAGTAAAGTATTTTTTCTATTCAAGATAGTCCTGTTGTGAATTTTTGTAATTTTATCACAAAGGTTACTTTTTATTGAGTGTAAGGGTAACTATTGCTCCAATTTCACCATTGGTTATATCAACTTCTCCACCCATACCATCTATAATCACTTGCTTTACCATAAATAGACCAAGTCCATCCCCTTGTCCTTGATCTTTTGTAGAGTAGTACGGCTCTAAAGCTTTTTCCAAAGCATCATCTGTAAACCCAGTACCACTATCTTCCACAGAGATTTTTATCTTTCCATCCTCTTCTTTAGTAGCAATTTTTAGATATTTTTCTTTTCTATCTTTTTCCAAAATAGAGTCTTTTCCATTCTCTATAATATTCATAATAACTTGGGAAAATTCACTGGAAGAACCATTAAGAGTAACATCTGTTCGACAGTCTGTTTCGATTTCAATGCCATACTCTTTTAAATCTGCTGTAGAGATTGAAACTGCTTTATTGATACTTTCAATCATTGAGTAGTCCTCTTTTGTATCGTGATTAAAAAAGACCTCAGTAAAACTATCAATTGTAGATGAAAGTTCTTGGGCTAGATCTTGTCCAATCTCTGCAGATTCGATAATCTCTTTATCTTCAGTACTTACCTCAATTTTGGCAAAGTGTAAGTTCATCACATTCAAAGGCTGTCTCCAGTGGTGGGAAATTCTTCTCATCATCTCTTTAATGGCACCAGCTCTTGAGTTTTTTAAGATCTGTGCATCTTTTTCTCTAATCTCTCCAACTGCTGCATCTATTTCTTTTTTAAGAATCTCTTTTTGTTTCTTCTCTTTTTCAACAAATTGGTCGATATTTTTACTCATCTCATTAAAAGCATTGGCAAGTTCTCCAAACTCATCTTTACTTTTAATTGGGATCTTATGGGCAAAATTCTTCTGTCCAAAAGCTTTTGCTCCATCTATTAAAATATAGATCTTTTTAGTCACACTATCAGCAAGCCAAATGGCAATTATAATCATCAAAAGTATCAAAAACACTGTTGTAATACTCAGGTTTTTTAAGATTCCTTCTATTCTTCCAACTGTTTGCTCTTTATTTTTTGCCACTGCTTTTTTCATCTCTTTTGTCTGAAGACTTAAAGTCTCATCAACTCTTGCTTTTGCCTTTGTAGCAGCACTATGAAACTCATCAACATTTGCTCCGATAGTTACAAAACCAAAACCTCTTTTTGTCTTTCCATACTGACCTGTATAGTATGGGATTGTTGCAGCAGTTGTTAGTTTCCAAACTTTACTCCAATAGATTACAAAAGATCCATATCCTCCATCTTTGGTTAACTGCATCCAGCCTTGACACTGAGGAGCAAAGTTAAGATAACGACAGTCAAGTCCTACACTTCCTTCTTCAACAAGTTGGGCTATATTTGGCTTTTTACTAAGAGACTGTTCTTGGAAAGTAGGATAAGTTTCTAAAAATCTATTTAAATTTGTCTCTTTAGAGTTTTTAAATTCTTCTGCAATATCTTTACTAAGCCATCCTGGAACCCTCTCTCCTGTTTTACCATCAAAACCTGTAATAAAATAGTCTCTTGCATGGGAGATATTTCTTCCTTTGTTATCCCACATAAAAGCGTAATTCCCACCAGCTGGATCTGAGATATCTGTTATAAAGTTTTTGGTAGGTTGAATATAATCTGTGTACTCCATAACATGAGTATGATCAAGAGCCATAGTAAGATATCCTACTTTCTTACTTCCTTTATACACTGGTGTTACAAGCCTTATAATTCCTTGATATCTTTTTCCTACAGGATTTTCAAGTCCTCCATAACCACTATTTTTAGGATCAAAAGGGACATTCATTTTAGTTGCTTTCTCTTTTGTATAGTTTCCTATCATGGCAGTTTTCACATATTCACCAATAACTTCTGATACATAGATCTGACCTTTTTTAAGGTTTTGGATCTTTGAGAAATACTCTTCTGCTTTTAAGTATGTATTTTTTCTATTGGAAATATTCTTTCTTTTAACTTCTATAGAAGAAATTTTATAGATCTCTTTACCTTTTAAATTTACATAAGTAATCTCTTTGTAAATAGGTTTTCTTATCTTGTTGACTTCTTGTATTTTTGTTTTGTGAAACTCTTTTTCATTATCTTTTAAATCCGCTTTGGTAAATACTTTAACATCAGAAATACCATCTTCTGGAATCCATGAAGATGTTTTGTCATCGTAGTTATAACTTCCATGAACTGTTACTTCTTTCACTTTACTTTTATAAAATTGGTGTAAAACCTTTTTGTTCAGCTCTATTTGTGAAAGAAAAAGAATATCTCTATCTCTCTCATAGAGAAATTCCGCAACTTGATTAGCAATTTGCACTGACATTTTTTCAATACTATCTTGAGATTTGGAATCAAGAGCGTGAATACTATCTTGAATTGTTAAATCTGCTGTGTTAGCAACAACCTCTTCACTTTTTTTCAAAGTTTTGACTAGGTTTTTTTCATATAAACTACCAACAGCTTTTACACCCTCTAATGCAATATATCCAATTAGTAAAAGTGGAAGAATCTTTAAAAGTACAAAGATACCAATAAGTTTTAGTCGCAGGTTCATTTATCTACCTTGAAGTGGATTTATATATCATATCATAAAAAGTGATATTTTCCACTGAAAGAAAATTTCTTGCTGGGTGTTTAAAAAGGAATTATTTTTGCTTACTGATTAACAGATTCACAAGGAGCAAATAATGGTAGAGTTCAATAAATCAAACAAGTACATAGCAACGGCACTAAACGCAAGGTCAGTAAGACAAGACATGATCAGTAGTAATATCGCCAATGTTGATACTCCTTTTTATAGATCAAGAGATTTAAACTTTGAACAATTATTGGCAAAAAAAGCCCATCAAGAATTTGCAGGAGCAAAAGATTTAAAACTAAATGTAGCAAAAACCAACGGCGCTCACCTTGATCCAATTGATGATGATGAAGGTAAACCAACAATTTTTTATAGAGATGGTCACATGGCAAGAAATGACGGAAATACTGTTGATCTTGACGTTGAGATGAGTGAACAATCAAAAAATGGTGTAATGTATAACGCACTGGTTGAATCATTAAAAAAGAATAAGATGATTGTTTTAACAGCAATTGAATCTGGTAAAAATTTATAAAAGGACTAAATAATGGCATTTCTTAATTCCTTTGACATAAGCGGATACGGACTTTCAGCACAGAGATTTAGAACTAATATGATTAGTTCAAATATCGCCAATGCAAACACAACAAGGACCGATGAGGGCGGACCTTAT
>JAOXRY010000082.1 GCA_025800305.1 Campylobacterales bacterium
GGTAACAATAGCTTCAACATTAGAAAAAATCACACCAAAATCAACCTGCATTCCCACTGTTATAAAAAACACACCTAGAAGCATATCTCTAAAGTGGGTAAACTCCTCCTCTACACGGTGACGATAATGGGTCTCCGCAATCATCATTCCAGCCATAAAAGCCCCCAAAGAGTAAGAAAATCCCAATCCATGGGCTAAGCTAGAAGATCCAATAACAATAAGCAAAATCGAACCAATCAAGATTTCATCAGACTCTGTACTTACTACTTTTTCTAAGAAATACTCTAAGATATATTTACCAACAACAATCATAATGGCAAAAAGAATAAAAGCTTTTGTAAAAGTATCAATCAAAAGGTCTGAAACATCTAGATTATTTGTAGAAAATATTGTAATCATCAAAAGCATAGGAATCACAGCAATATCTTGAAAAAGTAGTATTCCTACGGCTTTTCGTCCATATCTTCTACTAATCTCTCCATTCTCTTTTAGCATTTTTAAAACAATTGCCGTTGAAGAGACAGCCAAAGCCCCACCAAAAAGAATGGAAGTCTTCACATCAAGATCAAAAAAGTTATATCCAATTAATCCAATAAAAACAGCACTAATAGTAACTTGAAGCCCACCATACCAAAAAACATCCTTTTTCAGCCTCATAAGGTGACGAACAGAAAACTCCAATCCAATAGTAAACATCAAAAACACAACACCAAACTCAGCAAGAGTCTTTAACTCATGGCTTCGAACAGCTTGATGAAGACCAAAAATCTGATCAATCAAAATCCCTGTAAGAATATATCCAATGATTGTTGGAATATTGATTTTATGAAGAATAATATTTAAAACAGTAGCAATAAGAATAGTAACAACGATAATCTCTAACAAATAAATCCCTTTAAGTATTTATTGATTATATTAAATACCAAATAAATAAGGAACTAATATGTCACTACAAGAGACTATAAAAGAGTTTAATAACATGTATAAACTCCCAGTAAACGAAAAACCAACCCTAATAGACAAAGAGAGACTAATCAATTTCAAATCAATCCTAATGGAAGAAGTACACGAAATTGATGAGATAATAGAAAACTACGGTAAAGAGAGTGAATTAGAAACTCTTGTTGCCCTATCAGACCTTCTTGGAGATCTAATTGTATACATCAGATCTGAATCAGCAAAACATGGACTTCCAATCGATAAAGTTTTAAAAGTAATCATGGACTCGAACTTCTCAAAGCTAGGAGAAGATGGAAAACCAATCTATGATGAGAGAGGAAAGGTTCAAAAAGGACCTAATTATTATAAGCCAGAACCTAAGATTAAGGAACTGCTAGAAAAACTAAACTAATAAAATTTAAAAGAAGGGGTCAAAAGATCTCTTCTCTATTATTTTGTAGCTTATACTGTTTTAACAAATCCAATCTTTCCATCAGTCTTTGATGGTGTTAATAATTGCCGTTCATTTTGAGTTTTAATGAGCTCTGTAAGTATCTCCATAACCTTACT
The DNA here is from genome assembly GCA_025800305.1 of Campylobacterales bacterium. Taxonomy (GTDB): domain Bacteria; phylum Campylobacterota; class Campylobacteria; order Campylobacterales; family SZUA-545; genus JAOXRY01. Next base: position 1,510 of record JAOXRY010000082.1, read on the forward strand.
ATCAACCTCCTCTTCTTTAGACTCTTTGTTCTAATAATTCTATTTTCTTTGCTAGTTCTTCATGAGTAAGAGCATATTTTCTCATTTCAACAAATGTACGGATTATTTGAACACTAATATCAATTGCAGTATTACTTTTGAGGACAGCACTTAACATTGACACACCTTGTTCTGTAAAGGCATAAGGTAAACTACCACCTAAATATTGTTTTGAAGGTATCACGTTCTGTGATACCATAAACTCTACTTCACTATCATTAAGCTCAAACATAAAATCATTGGGAAACCTTCTAAGGTTTCTTTTTATTGCTTGTTTTAAAACCCTTGTCTCCACTCCGTAAAAACAGCTAAATTTCTATCAAGTATGACTTTCTGTCCTCTTATCTCAAATATCTTATTGTTTATTTCACCTATTGTTAATTCCATAGAATTATCCTCTATTATTTTTTATAACTTTAGTGAATTTTTAGAATTTTGTTGAAAAACATTACAAATTGAAAGGTTTTAGAACTACAAGTGCTTCAACTGCCGCTTATTAAGCCCTTTGGCTTCTGTTTTATCAAGATCTGGAATATAAGAGGCAAACTCTTTTAAGAACCTAGGAACTTTTCTTCCTGAGATCTTAAGGATGTCTTCTAGCATGATATCTGCTACTTCTGTTTTATTCATCTCTTTTATTTCTGTAAGGTATTTAAAAATAAGTTTAGAAAGTCTATCTAGGGAGATCTGCCATGTAGAGGCTGTTTCACCGTAAAGCCATTTGCTGAATTCTAAAAAGCCTTTGTAGACTTTTCCATTATCCCAGATGAGATTTACTGTTTTGTTGAAGTTACCTTTGTTGTAGACCATATCCCAAAATCTTGCAAATCTTTTCATCTCTTGCATCTTTTCAAAACTTATTAGATTGTTTTTCAAGATATCATATGGCGGTCTATCAGAATAAACCATCCCAAACTCCTCATCATGTCTTGAAAGAGTTGTTCCAGAAAGCTTTTTTAAAATCCCTATTTGAATTTCAGATTTACTAATGGATTTTAGAAGATCTAGGTTCTCTCCAAAGCTTTCCAGAGTTTCTTCTGGAAGTCCGACGATAAGATCTAGGTGGATATGAGCGTTTGTCTCTTCTTCAATAAATTTGATATTTTCTTTTATCTTCTCTATTTTTAGGTTTCTATTAATATTTTTGGCAATCTTAGGATTTAGTGTCTGTATTCCTATTTCTAGCTGTAAAGAAGCTGGTGGAAAGAGTTTTATCTTCTCTTTTAACTTTTCTGGAAAATTATCAGGGATAACTTCAAAATGAACCAAATATGGAGGCTCTTTTTCTAAGAAGAAATCAAGAAGTCTTATGGAACTTTTGATATTCAGATTAAAGGTTCTATCGATAAACTTAAAATTCCTCACTCCCCTATTCCAAAGAGTTTCTAGTTCACTAAGGAACTTATCTAGATCTAAATTACGAACTTTCTTATCAATTGAAGAGAGACAAAACTCACAAGAGAAAGGACACCCACGACTAGCCTCTACATAGGTATATCTATGCTCTACATCATGATCTGTATAGTATTTATAAGGAAGTTCAATCTCATTAAGATCTACCATCTGTGGCAGGAAGATTCTCTTTTCTGGTTTCTTCCCATCTAAGATCTCTTTACAGATCTTATAAAAGGCAAGATCTCCCTCCCCTTGGATGATATAATCAGCACTACTAAAATCAACTCGAAAAGGTTGATAACTAGCTTCAGGACCACCAAGGACGATAGTAGTCTCAGGAGAGATCTTCTTTATAAGATCCATTATATTTTTCACATCAATAGCATTCCAGATATAAGCACCTATTCCAACTATTTTTGGAGAGTTAGCTAAGATCTTCTCAACAATATCCCCAGGATTTTCATTGATTACAAACTCTAAGATCTTTGTATCTTTTTGAAGTTCTTTCATATTTGCATAGAGATATCGTAAACCTATTGCAGAGTGGGTATAACGTCCATTTAGAGTTGTAAGAATAATCATTGGGGTATTATATAAGAAGTTTTATTTTCTTGAAGTTCAAAAGACCCGAAGGTCTTTTGAGAGGTTATTCTTTATCGATACTGTACTTTCCAGAACCAAGAAAGATAATAGCAAGACTAGAGAAAATATAGAACATATGTAGTTCAATAGCCCAAGCTCCGTGCTCTGTCAGCGCAAAAATATCTGTTGGATGAACAAGAAAGATTGCAAATAGCATTGTGATAATAATAAGTACCGCTCCATGTCTTGCTTTAAAACCGATTAAGATTAATATTGGAGCAACAATTTCTCCTAGATAAACACCATATGCTAAAAACTCAGGAAGCCCTGCTCCACTAAGCATTCCTTTCATCCAATCAACTCCGTTTAACTTAGAAATTCCATGAAAGAGCATCATAAAACCTACAGAGAATCTAAGAATCAGTTTTCCAACATCTTCATTTTTTGGGATAAAACACTTCATTTTTTTCCTTTTCCTTTTTGTAATTACGAAATTGTAGTAACAAAAAGTAAATGGTTTACTAATGAATAGTTAATTATTTTGTCGTATTAATACTTGCCAAGGAAGTTGGATAATCTCTATCTTGACAGATTCTCTTTGCTTGTTTTAATACTAAATTTGAATCAAGCTCTACAAAATCAAAATCTCTTCTATAAAGTTCTTGTTCATCTGCTAGTCCAAGCTTAATAAGCTTTTTCATTACTTCATCAATCATATCCAAAACAGAAGAAGCTTTTACAACCTCACATCTTGCGTATCTATCTCCTTCAAAAGAGACATCCGCAGCCCTTAGTTCTTTATCTTTTCCTGGGATCTGTTGGGCTCCAAAAAGCGGTTTTCCTGCTACCTTTGCTGTTGAGAAAGATGGTATGTATTTTGAAAGGTGAGAAATAGCTCTTTTTGTTCGCTCTTCAACCTCTTTAGGACACCAACTTTTATCAATTTTTTCTCTAAATTTTTTTGAAAGTTCAGGATAAGAACTTTTTTGAGAACTTTTTACCAAGCCATCATCAAAAAGAGTAATATCTTTAGTCATTCCATGGAGCTGAAAATGTCTATCTGGATATGGAGTAAACTGTCCCATTCCTCTGGGAGTTCCTCTTTTTCCATGGAAAATAACCTCAGGCCAGATAGTATCACACTCTTCCCATTTTGTCACATAAGCAGCTTTAAACTCAACCAACCTATCTCTTTTATATCCAAGATAATCATCAATAATTCCTGTTTTATATCCTGCTGAATTTATAAGATAGTCAAACTCCTCTGTTTTTTCTTCTTGGTTGTTGATGTAGGTCACAAAAAACTTTTCATCTTTTTTTGATACATTGGTAACTTTTGTGTTTAGAAGAAGATTACAGTTTGTAATGTTTTCCAATTGAAGATTAAGTCCTCCAGAAAGCCTAAAAAGATTAAGTCCATACTCTTGAACAACAATAAAAGGAAACTTTACAAGATCTAAATCTACATTTTTCGCTACAGGAATCATCCACTGTTCTAAAGTTGTTGGTCTCTTTACAATCTCTTTTTCTTGAAGCCTTATAAGATCTTCTTTCTCATAGAGTTTAAAATACTCTTCCACCTCTCCTAACACCTTATTTTTAGGATCTTTTTCTATAGATTTTCTATACTCTTCTTGAAGTTTTTTAAGTCTTGGAAGAAGATCTTTTGGATCTTCTTCATCTTCTATTGGTGTTATAACAACAGTAGGTCTATAATCAATTCCATAAGGATAAAACCTTAAAAGATCTATAGATTGATGAAGAAGAGTAATACATTCACTATCAGGAATTTCACGATAAAGATTCCCTCCAGCATGAAGATGGCAAAAAGGAGGTCCACTAACTAAAGAGGTATTTTGTTCAAAAAGAGTGACATCAATTCCAAGACTAGAGAGATAAAGTCCAGCACTCCCTCCAGCAACTCCACCTCCAATTATTGCTATTTTTCCCAAGAGTTTTCTTTCATTATAGTTAAAATTTCACTAAACCTATCAATAATAAATTCAGGTTTATAAATAGAAATATCCTCTCCATAGTTGTATCCATAACTCACTCCAATACTATCCATTCCAGCTGACTTGGCTGATAATATATCGTTTTTAGAGTCTCCAACCATTACAGACTCTTCAACTTTAAATCCAAGTTTTTTACAGATAAACTCTAAAGGCATTGGGTCTGGCTTCTTCTTTTTCAAACTATCACCACCTAAATATTTCTTAATTAGTGAATCAATTTTCAATGTTTCTAAAATCGGTAATACAAAATCATATGGCTTGTTTGTAACAATAGTAAGTGTGTAATTTTTTGATAGTTCTGTAAGAGTTTCAAAAACCCCTTCAAAAAGCTTTCCTTTCACACAAAGATTTTTACTATAGAAATCCATGAAGATCTCTCTAGCCTCTTCAAAAAGATTATCATTAATGTCATCACTGATCTCTTTTGAACCAGACAACGCTCTTTTTACAAGGACAGCAACACCGTTGCCAACCCAGTGATGAATTGTCTCTTCAGAAAAAGTTTCTCTACCGATTGTTTTTAATGTATGATTAACAGCACCTGCTAAATCAGCTGCACTATCAACTAAAGTTCCATCTAAATCGAAAATTATATGGTTTTTCATATGATTATTTTAAGAGAGAAAGAAAAATCCTTTCTCTTCATTTCTATTTCTGTGGAATTGGGAAGTTTTCTACAACAAAGTCGATATCTTTGTCTCCTCTTCCACTAAGATTTACTAAGATTTTTTCATTTGGATTCTCTTTTGCATATTTCATCGCAAAAGCAACACCATGAGCAGACTCTAATGCTGGAATAATTCCTTCATATTGGGAAAGTTTAAAGAAAGCATCAATAGCTTCCTCATCATTACAAAGACCAACTTGTGTTTTTCCAATATCTTTAAGGTGTGCGTGTTCAGGGCCTACAGAAGGATAATCAATACCACTGGCAATAGAGTGAACTGGAGCGGGTTCTCCATTCTCATCAGAAAG
>JAOXRY010000093.1 GCA_025800305.1 Campylobacterales bacterium
ATCCAGGTGATTTAAGTGGTGGTCAAAAACAAAGAATAGCAATAGCAAGATCTCTTGCAATGAAACCAAAAGTTATACTATTTGATGAACCTACATCTGCACTTGATCCAGAGACTATTGGAGATGTTTTATCAGTTATGAAAGACTTAGCAAAAGAGAATTTTACACTTGTTTGTGTAACTCATGAGATGGGATTTGCAAAAGAAGTTGGAGATAGAATCGTATTTATGGATAATGGTGTTATTGTTGAAGAGGCTACACCAGATGAGTTTTTTAATAACCCTAAAAGTGATAGGGCTAAAAAATTCTTAAAAGAGATATTAGTTCACTAAAAAATAAAAATTTATTATTGAAGGTAAGAAATGACAAGAAGATTAGGATTAGGAAGTATTTTATTACTATTATTAGTTGTGTTAAACATTAACTCGTTTGCATCAGATATTAACTTATGGAAAAATTCAACACTAAATAAGATTATCCAAAGAGGTGAGCTTAGAGTTGGTCTAGATCCAGGATATATGCCTTTTGAGATGAAAGATAAAAAAGGTAGAAT
>JAOXRY010000134.1 GCA_025800305.1 Campylobacterales bacterium
GAAGAGAGTACAGAATTAGAAGATCTAGGATTGGTTTGCACAAAAGAAATAGCTTCTCTTTCCAAAAAAGAAGTTTTAGAAGATGTAAATCAAAAAATATCTCAGATCTTACAAGAGATAAAAGAGGATAAATTTTTCCAAAGAGATCTTATCTCAGAAAATAGTGTTGCAATAACAGTTCACATTGAACCACAAGAAAATACAATTGAAGATCTCATAGCCCTAATCAACATCTACAAAGAAAAAGATCTAAAAATCCACTATGGTGGATCTTTAAGAGATGAATATGAATCTTCTCATATTCTAGCATCAGATCTAAAAATGATCCTTCCTTTAACGCTACTTCTTATGTCTTTGGTAATGTACTTCTCTTTTAGAAACTTTAGAGGTGTTTTTATCCCTTTGCTTATTGTATCAACAGGAATTATCTGGACATTTGGGCTTTTTGCTTTTCTTGGAGGAACACTAAACCTTGTTACGATGATTCTCCCTCCTCTTCTTATCTCTGTTGGAAGTGCTTATATTATCCATGTTTTAAATATCTATAACCACCATCAAAAAAGTAAAAATCCAATTGAAAAAACATTGGAAAGTATCTCTCTTCCTATGAGTGTTACAGCCTTTACAACTGTTGCTGGTTTTGCTGCTTTGATGTTAAGCCCTATTCCAGCAATCAAAGAGATGGGAGCTTATGCTTGTTTTGGGATTATTTCTGTTGTATTTCTCTCTATTACACTAGCTTTGGCAATTCTTTCCAAAACACCTATACAAAAAGAGAAAGTTGTAGAAAAAACTTGGGTAGATAAGATCTTAGGTTATAAATCAGATCTCATTGAGAAGCACTCTAGATCTTTTATTTATAGTTGGGGAGTGGTTGTCTTTATCGCTCTTTTAGGATCTTACAATCTAAGTTTTGACAGTAAAAGCTCTTTTAGTAAAGATCTTGAGATCTCAAAAGATCTAGACTACATTGAGAAAAATCTTGGAGGAACAAGCTATTTAAAAGTCATTCTTCAAGGAAAAAAACTAGAAAGTGCCAAGACAATCTATGGAATAGAAAAAATCCAAAACACCTTATTAAACCCAGATCTCAAAATCAAAGATCTAAGAATAGATAAGATCTACTCTCCTGTAGAGTTTTTAAGTCATGACAGAAATGGTCTAGACAATCTAAAAGATAAAGAGGTAGAGATCTTTTTTCAAGACTTTCAAAATGACAAAAACATTAAATTTTTAAGTGACGATAAAAAACAGCTTCAATTCTATCTGCGAATAACAAAAAAAGGGACAAAACCTTTTAAGGAGTTGAAAGAGTCTCTAGAACAGGAGCTTCAAAAAAATCTTCCTCATCTAAAAGCTACACTTACAGGAGGTGCTGTTCTAGCCAATGAATCAGCAGACAACATTGCCAAAGGACAAGTCTATAGCATTTTAATGGCTTTAGGAGTTATTTTTGTTGTTCTTTCTGCTCTATTCTTCTCTTTTAAAATTGGGTTTTTAGCCCTCTTTCCAAATATTGGAGCAATTGCTATTTTCTTTGGGATCTTAGGATGGCTGAGCATTCCTATTAGTGTGACAGTTTCTGTTATTGCTGCTATTGCCCTTGGAATTGGGGTAGATGACACAATCCACTTTCTCTCCCACTACAACGAAAAAGTCAAAGAGACAAGAGACGAAAAAGAATCCTCTTTAAAAACTCTACAACTCATTGGAAAACCGATGATTTACACAACGTTAACCCTTAGCTTAGGTTTTATTGTTTTTGGTCTTTCAGATATGGAGTCTCAGGTTCTTTTTGGAGTTTTAACTGCTGTGACTTTGCTTGTTTGTCTCATTACAGATCTTAACTTACTTCCTTCAATTATGGCAGAAACAAAACTAATTACAGTTTGGGATTACGTTGGTTTAAAATTTGATGAGGCGTTTATCCGTTCTGTCTCTATTTTTGATGGACTAACCCTTCAAGAGACAAAGATAGCAACTCTTATGGCTTACACCCAAGATCTAAAAAAAGATGAGATCTTATTTAGAGAAAAAGATAGTGGAAATGAGATGTTTATTGTACTAGAAGGAGAGATGAGACTTTATCTAGACAAAGCATTTCACTCTAAAGAACATACTCTTTCACTTCCAGATAAAGGAAAAAGCTTTGGAGAGATGGCACTTTTTAGAAACCAAAACAGAGTAGCAACAGCAAAGGCTGACAAAGAAACAAAACTTCTTGTTCTTAATGAAAAAGTTCTTTTAGATCTTCAAAATAGATATCCGAAAATAGCAAGGAAAGTTTTTCTAAATTTGGCAATAGATCTGAAAGAGAAAATTAAAAAAACGGAAAAACTGGTAGTCAATGAAAAGTTTGAAAAATCAGCAGATGAAATCCTAGACTATAAAAACTTTATAGAAAAAAATTCACCAAAAGAAGCCTCAGTCTATGGTTATACACTTATTTGTTTGTTAGCAGATGAACTTCAACATAAAAATATCCTAGCTTATGACAAAAAATAATCTGTAAATATCATTAAATACACATTTAATTAAAGTTTTTCTTAAAAAAAGAAGTAATAGAATTTAATAAGTTTACTTTAAAGGAGAACAGATGAAAAGTTTAAGATTATTCCTAGCAACAATGCTTCTAGGAACATGGCTAAGTGCTGAGAGTGTAGAGCTTGGTATTGACAATTCCCACTCCCATGTGATTTTTAAAATCAAACACTTAATGATCAGCAATGTAACAGGTGAGTTTAAAACCTTTGATGGTGAGATTGAAGCAGATCTAAAAGAGAAAAAAATTACAAAATTCACAGGTGTAGTAGACGCTACTTCTGTTGATACTGGCATTGAGAAAAGAGATAACCACTTAAGAAGTCCTGACTTTTTCAATGTTAGTGAATATCCAGAAATTAAATTTGAAATGACAAGCTATAGTAAATCTTTTTTTGGTGACGCTGGTACGATGAAAGGAAACTTCACTCTTCATGGTATTACTAAAGAGATTGAACTGGAAGTAGAGATGACAGAACCTATTAAGTTTATGGATTCTGAAAAAGTTGGTATGACTTTAAAAGGTGAAATCAGAAGAAGTGACTTTGGGCTAAAATGGAACAAAGCATTAGAAGCAGGTGGTTTGGCTGTTGGTGATGAAGTAAAAATCACTATCGAGTTAGAAACAACTGTATTTTAAATCTTAAAAAGGAGAATAAGATGAAAAACAAAAAACTTAAAGGTATTGTTTTAGGAAGTGCACTTATTGGTGCAATTGGTATGACAGGATGTGGACATCATCATCCAGCAGCAGGAAGTTGCGGTGCTGGAAAATGTGGAAGCAAGAATGCAAAAAAAGAGAAAGCTAATGGCGGTTGTGGTGCTGGAAGCTGTGGCGGAAAAGCTGAGAAAGAAAAAGCATCTGGCGGTTGTGGTGCTGGAAGTTGTGGTTCTAAGTAGGTTTTATGGAAGGTATTTCAGGTTGCGGTCTTGGTCTTAGAAGGGAGTTTTTGTTTGATGTTGAAAACTATCCAACAAAGCCTGATTGGTTTGAAATTGCTCCTGAAAACTGGATTAAAACTCCTAAAAAACTATTAAAAGAGTTTGAGAGAATTGTGGCAGAACATGAGATTGTCTGTCACGGTCTATCTCTTTCTATTGGTAGTTTGGATGATTTGGATCTAAACTTTTTGAAAGATCTTAAAACATTTCTTGATAAATACGAAATAAAACATTACTCAGAACATATCAGTTTTTCCTCATTGGAAAATGTTCAAACCTATGAACTTCTACCAATTCCCATGACGAAAGATATGATTAAACACATCACTGAAAGAGTTGATTTTATTCAAAACTTTCTAAAAAGAGAGCTAATCTTAGAAAATGCGACTTACTACTATGTACCACAAAGTGATATGTCTGAAATAGAATTTATCAACGGTGTTATCAAAGAGAGCGGTGCTAAGCTTCTTCTAGATGTAAATAACGTTTTTGTAAACGGTCACAATCACAACTTTGACCCAAAAAAATTTATTGATTCTTTAGATAAAGACTCTATCTCTTACTACCACGTGGCAGGACACTTGGAGCAAAGTGATGAGATCG
>JAOXRY010000145.1 GCA_025800305.1 Campylobacterales bacterium
GAAAATACGTGAAATACTTCACAAACTGTAATGTTTTTTATTGAATACATGTTCAATTGTTGTGTAATTGCAAGGGGTCTGGGGTAAGAAAGTTCATGTATGGAAAGTTGGCATACAAATTGCGTATATATGTATTGGATAAGGATTTTATTGTTCGCTATGTGAATCCTTCTGCTTTAGAGATCTCCAATCAATCAAAAGAAGATGTTATTGATAAAGATATTTCTATCTTAATTAATCATCCAAAAACTAAAACATTTAACTTTCATATAGACTTTCAAACAGAAGGAAAGTTAAAAAATAGTAACGGTGAAAATGTAAAAGTTGAATTAACAATATCCCCTATTTTTGAAAATCAGGAAATACAAGGTTATATCGGTTCATTTATTGATGGAGTTGGAAATAGAGAAAATCAAGAGTCACAAAAGATCTTACAAATATTGAAAGATAAAGAGCAATATAACCAAATTCAACAAGATCAAGCTTTTATGAAGCAACTTCGAATTATTGAAAATGAACTAGACCACATAGCTGAAGAGAATACTCTTTTTCAAGTCTATTATAAACCTCTTGATATCTTAAGTGGAGATACTTATGGCACTGCATACCTTGGAGAGGGAAAATATATTTGTTACATTATTGATGCTATGGGTAAAGGTCTTTCTGCTTCAATTACATCTATCCAATCTTCCTCTTTTATTAATCACGGAATCAAAAAAGCAAAAGAGAATCAAGATCTTGATTTTAATAGGCTATTAAATACATATTTAGATTTTATTAAAGCAAAACTTCTACAAAACGAAATAGTTGCCGCAATGTTCTTATATATAGATACAAAAGAAAATGCTATGGAATATGCTGGTTTTGGTATGCCTCCTTTACTTCTTGAAAAGTGGGATGGAACAGTTGTTGAAATTAAGTCAAACAACCTTCCAATAATGGATTTTACTTGTTTTTTTGAAACAACTGAACTTGTTTTTGATGAGTATGAAAAGATAATGATGAAGTCAGATGGTTTTGATGAGTGTACCTTAAAAAATGATGGTCGACCTTATGATATCTATTTACAAGAGGACTTTAAAAATTCTTTTTCCGCTTCTAGTTTTATTAAAAAATTCGATGAAAAAACAGAGGAAAACAAAGATGATTTAACAATGATCTTTATTAAAGGAATTCCAAAAAGCTGTGAAGATGATAAATCTTACACATTAAATACTGATCCAGATAAAATAGATGATTTTTTACAATTTGTAGAAGACGACCTTCAAAAATCAAAAATTCCTTTGGAAGATTGTATGAAAATTAGATTTTCTCTAAATGAACTAATTCTTAATAGTATTGAACATGGAAATATAGGTATTAGTTTTGATCTAAAAAAAGAACTTTTAGAGAAGAATACTTTTAGAGAGTATATGAATAGAATGACCTCTGTTAAAGAGATTAAAGATAAAAAAGTAATTATTAGAGTTAGAATTTTTAACTATAAAAATGATAGAATCATCACAATAAAAATCACAGATGAGGGTGATGGTTTTGATGCTTCAAACTACTTAAAATACCTAAACTTTGAAAAGTCTCATGATAGGTTACATGGAAGAGGAATCCTCATGACAGAAAACCTTAATGATGGTATTTTTTATAATAAAAAGGGAAATGAAGCCACACTAATTAAAATTGTAAAAGGACAAGTATGAAACTTGAAAAAAATGGAAGTACTTTAAATGTGTTTGGATTGGTTGACACAGTAAAAGTAGCTGATGAAATTGCCCATGAATTAGGAGCAATGGTAAAAACTTACGATAAGCAGCCAATAGTAATTGATTTTAAAGAGACTTTCGTTATTACTTCTTCTTTAATCGGTGCCCTTTTAGGAGCTACACAAAGAGATAATGCAAACTTAACTCTTAAGGTTAAACACCAAGAACTTTATGATCTTTTAGACAAACTCAATCTCTTAGAGGCTTTAAAAGTAAAAAAATACTAACACAATAGAAAAAAGGCGGTTTATCGCCTTTTCCTACATAGTAAAAAGATCTGAACTTAGATATCTTTCTCCTGTATCACAAAGAATTGTTAAGATTTTTTTCCCACTTCCTTGATACTCTTTAGCAATCATCTCAGCAGCACAAATATTAGCACCAGCAGAAATCCCAACTAAAAGTCCCTCTTCCTTTGCTAATTTTCTACTCATATCATAAGCACTATCATTATCAATTTTTAAGATTTTGTCATACACATCACAATTTAATACATCAGGAATAAAACCAGCACCAATTCCTTGGATTTTATGTGGTCCTGGTGTATTACAAGATAAAACAGCTGAATCTTTAGGTTCAACAGCAATAACTTCTAAATGAGAAAGCCTTTGTTTTAAGACTTCACTTGTACCTGTAATTGTTCCTCCTGTACCAACAGCAGCAACAAAAATATCAAGATCTCTACCTAAATCATCTAATATTTCTAAAGCTGTTGATTCTCTATGGGCTTTAGGATTGGCTGGGTTTTCAAATTGACCTAAAACAACTGAGTTCTCGATTGTTGTACTTAGTTCATCTGCTTTTTCTATTGCCCCTTTCATTCCACTTTCAGAAGGAGTTAGTTCTAATTTAGCACCATAAGCAGAAAGTAGGATTCTTCGTTCCATACTCATAGATTCAGGCATAGTTAGGATCAATTTCAATCCTTTTCCTGCACAAATAGAAGCTAGTCCAATTCCTGTATTTCCACTGGTTGGTTCAATAATTGTTGTGTCTTTGTTTATAGTCCCTTTATTAATACCATCTTGAATCATACATTTTGCAATTCTATCTTTTACAGATCCTGATGGATTCATAAACTCACACTTTGCCATAAGTTCTACGCCATATTTTTCAGATAGTGAGTTGATTCTTACTATTGGTGTTTTACCAATCAGTTCTGATACGTCCATAGCTACATTCATTTAAACTCTCCTTACCCTTTTAGCTTTGTCTTTGACAAAAGTGACTATAATACTTAAATGATACGAAATATTACTATAATTTTATTTGGATTTTCCATGGCATTATTTGCCGATATTATTAAAATTGCTTACAATCAAGATTCATTGGCAAAACCAATAGAAAAATCCATTGAAGATCTAAGAAAAGAAAATATCAAACTCTACCCTTTTCTAAGGTCTAAAATGTACCAAAAAAATGGAGCATTATTAGGACTTATTAAAAACTATATCCAGTTTGCTGTTGTGAAAGAGGAGTTTTTACAAGATATCGTTCTAGGGGAGCTAAATAATAAAAACTTGGAAAAAATAAACTTCTTTATAGTCACCTATTATGAAGACAATTATATAATTACAAGAAAAAAATATTACGATAAACTAAGTAAAGATAAAAAGAGTAAAATCGTAACTATATTTAATAAAAATTTTAAAGGTTTAGAAAATGATTAAAAAAGCTACGATATTAACAGTTATTCTTGGAGCTATTTTTCTAGTTGGATGTACAAAAAAGCAGACTCCTGTGAAACCTGCTGGTCCTGATTATGGTAAGACAAGAGATGCTGCAGAAAAATCTTGGGGAGAGATGTAATCAAATTGAAATTATTTTCAATTTTTCTTACAGCCATTTTTTTAAGTGGCTGTATCTACTCTAACGAATGTGGTCTTTCCACATACTACAACAACCAATGCACTGAATATTATGATTCTATGGGAATCTATCGTAAAGTGTGTAAGAAAAATAATATTTATAACAAATGTAACAAAAAACCAACTGTAAAAGACTGTATCAATTGCAATTAGAAGAGTTTAGAAAAACAAAAGAGAAAGAACTTGATGGATATTTTAAAAATGTTTATCAAGAGATCTTAGATCTAGAAGACATCCCTTGTGAATATGACTTAGGGGAGAGAGTAAAAATATTTTCAGATATTTCTGATAAAGAAAAAGAGAAAATTATCTCAGTGGCTAGAAACCTCAAACCTTGGAGAAAAGGACCTTTTGAGGTTTTTGATACTTTCATAGATACAGAATGGCGAAGTAATATAAAATTTGACATTATTAAAGACTCCATTGATATTGAAGGAAAAAAAGTAGCCGATATTGGATGTAATAATGGATACTATCTTTTTAGAATGTTAGACTACAAGCCAGAAAGTCTTGTAGGATTTGATCCTTCTGTCAACACATATTTACAATTTTTATACATAAACAAATTTATCAAATCAGATATCAAATACGAACTATTAGGTGTTGAACATTTAGATGAATATGAAGAGAAGTTTGACACTATCTTTTGTCTAGGGGTTCTTTATCATAGACAAGATCCCATAGGAATGTTAAAAGTTCTTAGAAACTCTTTGGAAAAAGATGGAGAGATTATCCTTGATACTCTAATAATTAAAGGTGATGAAGATATTTGCCTTTGTCCTGCGAAGAGGTATCAGCAGATGAGAAATGTCTTTTTCTTACCAACACTTGTAACTTTAGAAAACTGGCTAAAAAGAGTAGGTTTTAAAACAGTAGAACTTATCACAACAAAAGAGACAACAACTGAAGAACAGAGAAAAACAGAGTGGATAGATGGAAGAAGTCTTGATAATTTTCTTGACCAAGAAGACAGTACAAAAACTGTTGAAGGTTACCCTGCTCCAATTAGAGCATATTTAAAAGCATCATTAAAAGGTTAGATTATGGCAGAGAATATGGATGAATACACAGACGAACGTGAGGACGCCACCGAATATAAAGATGGAGGAATTGATTATTCTACTGTTAAAGCAAATCATTTAATTAACCAACATCTCGTTGGTATACTTGATGAACTAACAAAAGATGAGGCAATCGTGAGGCTTACTTGTACAGAAGATATGGTTTTAGATGAAAAAGGATTAATTCATTCTGGTTTTATTTTTTCTTCTGCCAACTACGCAGCAACAGCAGCTGTAAACAGTCCCTATTCTATCCTTGCAGTATCAAAGGTTAACTTTCTAGCTCCTTTGGCTTTAAACGACGTTGTTATTTTCAAAGCTAAAGCAATGCAAACAGAATCAAGAAAAAGGGTTGTAGAGGTTATTGGGTATCTTCATGATGTAAAAGTCTTTGAAGGGGAGTTTTCTGTGGTTGTTTTGGAAAGACACGTTATGTCTTTACATCTAATGTAAAGCCTACTCTTTGGAAGTATTCCTAATTGTAGTAATACTCTCACCACCAATTCCATAATTATCTGTTTCTACTTCATTAATTGTTACAACACAACTTTTCTCACCACGACCAATTACTTTCACAAAAGAATCTGTAAGTTCTTTAATTAAAGCTTCTTTTTGTTTTTTTGTTGCTCCACCATCTTCTTTTGTCATTGTTACATTGATTATTGGCATATTAGTTTCCTTTAGTTTATATCAAATTGTATTGTAACTTTTAATAGGTTTGGATACTTATTAAATGTGGCTTAAAAATCCTGACAGGCAAAAGAAAAGGACGCTAAAGGCTCCCACAAAGAGCAGGAATCCTCAGACAACAGATCTTTACTCTTCGCCTTCTAGGTTGCTTTATCTTTGGAAAGTAAATGTAATTAAACAATCGGTATTTCCTTTAAACGGAAGCTAGAAAACAGGATAAGGGCGAGG
>JAOXRY010000159.1 GCA_025800305.1 Campylobacterales bacterium
GTTGGTGTGATTTTTGGTCACTATGTGATGGATATTATGACAGCAGACCCTTTTTACTTGACAGCTACATCTCTAATTGGATTTATTGGGCTAATCGGTATCAATTCAAGAAACTCACTTTTAATTATTGACTTTGCAAAACAGTTAATAAAAGAGGAAGGTCATCACTCCCATAGAGCCATTGCAATAGCGACAGCCACAAGAGCAAAACCGATTCTTTTAACAGTTTTAGCAATTGTTCTAGCCAGTTCTCTTCTTGCAACAGACGCAGTTTTTGGAGGTCTTGGAGTTGCTCTTATAGGAGGGACAATTTTTGCTTATTTTGTATCACTGTTTTTTGTACCAATTGTAATTCAAGGACCACTACAAAAACTAGATGATACAGGAGATTGTCAAGATGAGATATTACACTCAATGGATTAATTAACCTGCCATTGTTGTAGATTTTCTATCTATTTGATAGAAAATCTACACTACTTTATAAATGACCATTTCTTTTAAGATTTTTTTCTAGCCACTCCAATGAGAACAATATATCTCTATATTTACTTTTTTCAAACATAGATTTTATTTTTGGCAAAGATTTCACTGTCTCTTTTTTGTAGTGATGCAGAAAAACGATGAGATCTTTTTTCTCTTTTTTGGTTAAAGAAGATGCAATTTCTAAAAGACTTTCCACATTACTCTTCTCTATCAAATATTTTTTTGCTTTTCTTGATAAGTTTCCATTATTTGCTCTTGTTGACTTAAAAAGCAAAGTTATAATATCTTTGTTATATTCTGTATCTTTGATAATAGGTAGAATAATATCAAGGTTGTAGTAGTCTTTATCTTTATATAAAAACTCTAAAACCTGAAAGAATCTACTCTCTTGAAGATTTTTTTTATCAAATGCCAAAATAGCTTTTATATAACTAGTTCTATTTCTTGAAGCTAACTCATTAAACACCATATCGTAGTAACTTTCCAGTTCAAAAACCTTATTAGGTACAACTATTGAATGCTTTATTGCAAACTCTATATCCCTTTCATAGATCTTTGTATTTAAATATATCTTTACTATTTTTTCTTCAAACTTATCTGTAAGTTTTTCTTGAGTTGTAGGGACACTTCTTGAATAAAGCTTTTGTATTAAACCTAAAGATATTCTTTCTTCTGGTATATTTGGAATCGATAGTTCTAAAAACTCTAAAAACTCTTCACTACTTTCTTGATTTCTAGGGTAGTTATTTATGACTTTTCTTGATAAATCAAGCCACTGCTTATCGGTTATATTTTTCTTATGATCACTATCCTCAAGAAAATCAGTAACTGCTTCAATCCCTAATAAAGGACATTTTCTATTATCTCTTAGATTGCTCCATATTCTTGGAATAGTTCCTATCTCATTTTGAATATTTGTATAAACTGGTAATCCTGCCTGATTATTTTCAACCATAGTCAAATAGCTTTTTAAAAACTTCTCAACACTCTTATCACATACTTGTAAATTTCCTCTTAAAATTTTCTCCAAATAAAAACCAGATCTACCAACTTCTACATAAGATAAAAGATTTAGCAATATCTTTTGATCCTCTTCATCAAAAGGCTGAGATCTACTGAGGTAAGTAAGAATAGGAGTAGTTCTTGTATCCCATGATGGAAACTCTATATTTTTTAATGTTGTTAGTAAAAATTCTCTGTATTTTCCATGATAGATTTTGTATCTATAAAATACCTTTAATATCTCCATATGGGCATTATCATTTTTATCTTGTGAAAAAGGTAGTGTTACTGCTTTATTAACTAGCTTATCAATTTGCTTTTTTGTATTGATATTTTTTAACATCTTCAAAATTGCTCTTGATTTAGAACTATTTTCCAATGCTTGATATTGTGCTTTTAATTTTTCTACTATTGCAGTGTCATCAATAGCAATACTAGCTTTAACCCAATAGCTTTCTCCATTCCATTTTTCTTCTAATATTTTAGATGTCACCAAACTTGTCGCAAAGTTTCTAATACTTAAAGTTAGTTCTCTTTTTATTGCTTCATCACTGATTTCTTGCTCTTTTGAAAACTCTAAAGCCACACCTGAACCTACTTCATCTATAGTCATATTTTCTATAGTTTTTAAAGCCTGTGCCCTTGAACTTGCTTTTGAGTCAGTATCACTTGCCATATAACGATACTCTTTTGTTAGAGTTACAGCTTGTAGTATAGAGATAAATAGTAGTGGTAAAAGTAGATATTTCATTTGCCACTCCATTTACCATTTAATTTGGTTGCAACATCCTTTGGAAGTGCCCTAAGAAAAACTTTTTTCTCTTTTCCAAAATCAACAGCTATTGGTCTTCCTACTTTTTTGTCGTATACCATTTGAAGATAAGTATCACTTATCTTGTATAACTCTTGTTTTGTACCGTTTACATACTTAAACATGTTGTAGTAATAGCCACCTTGCATATTTCTAGGCATTCTTGCCAACAGATCTAAAATAATTTTAGACTCTTTTTCACTATACATCTTTGTACTTGCCACATACTTTATTATCAAAGAAATTCGGTAGTCTTCCCTTTGAGGTTCAATAGTTTTTAAAATATTAAAAAGAAAATCACGGTATTGCTTATCATCAATTCTATATTTTTTTAACGTATACAAAACCTTTTGATGAAGCTTAATATTTTTTTCACCCTCCATAGGAAGCAGAATAGCTTTTGAGGTCATTGCTTTTATTTTTTCAGGTGTTCTAAGATTATACAAGCCTACTTTAACTTTTTCTCTTAGATCTTCATACTGACTATTTAATCGATTAATCTTTACTTTTTTAATCTGTTTCTTAAACTCTTTATTCATAGTCTCTTTATTCACTTCAATAGAGACCTTTATCCAAAACTTTTCTCCATCCCATTTTTCATCTAAGATCTCTGTTTTAGTAAGAGCAACAGAGAGTGTTTGAAGATTTGTTCTTATCATCTTTTTGTATTCATCATCTTTTATATTTGTTGTTTTACTAATAGATGAGGAGACCTCAGTTCCCACTTCTTTAATTAACTGTTGCTTCAAAGCATTTAGAGCAGCTTTTCTAGCACTGGCTTTAGAATCGTTTTCACTTGCATTGTATGTGTACTCTTTTACATAATTCTCACCAAATAATTGACTTGAAATTATAAAAAAGAAAAAAACATATTTAAATATTTTCATGAACTTCCCAAACTTAATTAAATCAAAAGAAAATACTACAAATATATCACTTAAACACCATACAAAAGACAATCATATTTTTTTCATATTTTTGATATAATTTAAAAAAATTGTAAAAGGTGGAAAATTAATGAAAAAAGTATCCATAGCTCTTCTAGGAGTTTTATGTGCATCTTATCTAGGTGCAGCTAGTCACAACACAAAAGCTGGTGAATTTAAAGCCAGTGTATTTACAGAGTATGGAATGACAACATCGAGTCCTTGGAATCCTAACTCAGATAAGTTAAATGGGATGTCAATAGGTGCAAGAGCAGACTATATGTCCAGATCTTTTTTGATTCCTGAACTTAGTATGGGAATTTCAGCAATTGTTGCTCACCCAGTAATTTCAAGTGAGAAAAACTCAGCAGGTTTCTTCGGTCAATCTAACATGGATTCAGAAGGAGATTCTAAAGGTTTCTTTGGACTTAATGAACTTTTTTTCAAATTTACAAATAGAAACTACATTTTAAAAGCGTTAATGCAAGAGATAGAAACACCTATGGTGAACACAGGAGATAGTATGTTTCTTCCAAATAGCTATAACGCTGTAATGTTGGATATCTTCCCTGGAAAAGTAAAAGTTCAAGCTGGTTATCTTATGGCTATGAGTGGAGCAGACAAAGGTATTGACGCTAATATGCAAGAAAAAAGAGAAAAGTTTCACAGTATGTCAAAAGCACTTACTGGAAATGATAATGCAGATGATGCTGGACTTTGGATGATTGGAGCTGTTTATAATCCAAAAAGTGAACCAATTAGAGCAAGAGCTTACTATCATATGATTCGAGATTTTGAAGTAGGTAACCAAGATGAATCATATAAAGGTATGTATCTAGATGTTAGATACTCAACACTTAACTATCAACCAATTTATAAGAAAAACTCGAAAGGGAAAAGATATCTAGACAAACCAAGAAGAGTTAAGTTTCAAGGGAGTGCACAGTATTACACAGGTGACTACAGTCTTGTATCATCATACTCAGTATTTGGATTTAAAGCATCTTATGTAAATAGCAGAAACAGCCCTTATAAATTCACCTATGCAATGAATACAGTTGGTGGAGATGGAAAAGGTGTTAGTAGCTTTTTTGGAAGCAGATCTGAATATACAGCAATGGAACAATTTAATTTAAGCTCAGTTAGTGCTGCAAAAAGTGCTATGAAAGTTGATGTAGATTACTATAGAGGCAATAGAACTAAATTGAATCTTGCATTTGCTACATTTACAGGAGATGACACTGGAAGTAGTGCTTATGGTACAAACCAACACGTAAAAAGTGGAAACATTGTAGATATTGGTGGAAAGTATCAGTACAATAGAAAAATCTCTTTAGGTGGTGTTTTTGAGTATCAAATGCTAGATGGTAGAGGAACTAAAAAAGATGATGTGGAAGACACATCAGTATTAAAACTATCAGCAACTTATAAATTCTAAAACAAATTTTCAAGGTGGGACTAAAACAGCCCACCTTCTTTAAAAATCAAACAAAAGCTTTATTTAAGCAGTATTTGTGTATTATCACGAGCTTTTTTAAGAAGACAATTTATGGAAGGAGATCATTTTTATGCCGAAAATGAAGACTAAAAGAGGTGCAGCTAAAAGATTTAAAGCTACAAAAAACTCTATCAAAAGAGGTGCAGCATTTAGAAGCCACATCTTAACTAAAAAAAGTCCTAAAAAAATGAGAGGACTTAGAAGTGCAAAATCTGTTCATTCAACAAATGAATCTAGCGTTAAATTAATGCTAGGAATGAAGTAATCGTAGTTTAGACGTTAAGTCTTATATCCTCCCGCAAACACAAGTGAAACGGGAAAGTTCGCTAAAAGCGACACCAGACAGGTAAAAGGAACCACAATGAGAGTAAAAACTGGAATAGTTAGAAGAAGAAAACATAAAAAGATATTAAAACTAGCAAAAGGTTATTATGCTGGTAGAAGTAAACACTACAGAAAAGCTAAAGAACAAGTAGAACACGCTTTAGTATATGCTTACAGAGATAGAAAGCAGAAAAAAAGAGAGTTCAGAAGATTATGGATTCAAAGAATCAATGCAGCTTGTAGATTACAAGGAATGTCTTATTCGGTATTTATAAATGGTCTTAAAAAAGCTAATATCGAGCTAGATAGAAAAATCTTAGCAGATATGGCAATGAATGATGCTGCAACTTTTGCACAAGTTGTTGAGCAAGTAAAAGCAGCAAAATAAATCAAAAAACTATTTCTCCCTACCTTGGTAGGGAGTTTTTCTTTTCTATTTTAAATCAATAATATAATTTTTCTCAGCAAAGCTAAAAGCTTCAATGAGAGAAGTTTCTTTGTAAAATAATTTTCGAAAAAGGAGATATTCATGTTAAACAAATTTTTATTTTTACTAATGTTACTGACTTCATTTGTATATGGAGGAAAAAACCCAATAGTTGTTTTAGAAACAAATCAAGGAAAAATAGAGTTAGAACTTTTTCCAAAAGTTGCTCCTAAAACTGTAGAGAACTTTATCGGTCTTGCCCAAAAGGGTTACTATAATGGTATTACTTTCCATAGAGTAATTCCAAATTTTATGATTCAAGGTGGAGATCCTACAGGAACAGGTAGAGGAGGAGAATCATTATGGGGTGGAAAATTCCAAGATGAATTTAAGCCAGGTGTGATCTTTGATAAGCATGGTCTTTTAGCAATGGCAAATGCTGGTAAAAATACCAATGGAAGTCAATTTTTTATTACAACTAGACCTACCTCTTGGCTAAACGGCTATCACACAATTTTTGGGCAAGTTATTAAAGGATATGAAAACGTTCGTAAAATAGAAAGAACAAAAAGAGATAGAAGAGACAGACCACTAAAGCCTCAAACAATAATCAAAGCCTACTTAAAAAAATAGTTTTCTTAACAATCTCTACAAACATACAGTAGAGATTGTTCCATCTATTTTTCCTGAAACATTAAACAATTTCTTAAATTTTACGATTTTAATCTACAACCAAATTTAAACCAAAATTTAAGATCTAGGATAAGCAAAGTATGATCGTTTCTCTTCACCCAAGTGAAATAAGAATTCAGATAAAAGAGGGTTCTCTTCACCACAAAATTATTGATAATTTTGTACAGAAATACTTCTCTAATGTTCTGTCACTATCTTCAACAACAATCATATACCATAAAAAACAAGAGATCTCTAAAAAAAAGTATTTCTTGAACTGGCTACACTCTGCCTATCAAAAGGTTAATAAAGAAGTAGAAGATGGTTTTTTAAACCAACTTCAAGATAATCTTAATCTTCCTATTAGAATCAAAATCAGTGGAAAGAAAAATATTCTTCATGGAATAAAGTTAAAGATCTCTTTTCCTCATAAAAACATTATGAGACTAAATGTAGATGCTTTAAATGATGTACCAAAAACCTATTTCACAAATATTTTTAAAAAGAATCTCATTGATGTTTATGAAAATCAAGTTGACATTCAAACGACAGTTTCATCAGTTACAGAACTGCGAAAACTTCTTGATAGAGACAAAGTCTTAGGACTTCCTATTACATTCATCTACAACAAAGTAACTATTAAAAAACTTTTTGGAAAACTAGATGCAAAACTAAGGCTAAAAAATGGTTCTAAAACTAGATTCAAAAGCAGAAAACAGACAAACAACCACGTACCAATAACACAGGAGTATCAAGAACTTCTAGAAAGTTACAAAATTCTAGAGTGTAAACAAGAAGATAGTAAAGCAGTTATAAAAAGAAAATATTTAAAACTAGCAAAAGAGTACCACCCAGATAAAGTTTATGGACAAACAGAAGATATTATCAAAGACTACACAGAAAAATTCCAAAAAATCAGAGATGCTTATTCAATTATTCAAAATAATATCGAAAAAAGAGAAGTAGCCTAGAGTTTAAATTCCTCCTCTCCAGCTTCTTGGCATATTTACTTTTTCATTTTCTTGATTTGTTACTTCAATAAACTTGAAAATATGGGCTTTAATATCTTCTTTTATCTCATTTAACTTTTTTATTTTTATTTCTTCGTTGCCATTAAAATTTTTTGGATTTTTAAAGTTCCAGTAGAGCCTATAGTTTACCCCTGGAAAAACAGGGCACTTCTCCTCTCCTTCTTCTTCCCAAAGTGAGATTACATAATTAAAAGTTTTCCCACTTCTAAAAAGCTCAAAAACAGATTTGGGTTGTTTTTTTGAGATGTCTATATTCTCTTGAGATTTTAACAGCTTAACAACTAGTGGATTAATATTTTCTGGTTCATAACCACAACTAGAAACGTAAAAAGTATTATTGGAATATTTCTTTAAAAGCTCCTCAGCAATCTGACTTCTAGCACTATTATGAGTACAGACAAACAAAACTTTTTTCATCACAAAACTTCCCTTAACTAAAAAATCAAGGGAAATTCTACCAATAGATTGTTGCAGAAAAATTACATAAAGTTATTTATTTTTAGTTACGTAACCTAGTAGATTTTTTACCATTTTCTCTGGTGCTGAATCCTTACTTCCATAGCCAACCATTTCTGCTAAAGCGTTTACATTCTCTTTCATCATAACAGCTTGTGCACTAAGCTCCTCACTACTTGCTGCTGTCTCTTCGCTGGTTGCTGCATTTTGTTGTGTGATTTGGTCTATCTCTCCCATAGTATTTGAAATTTCTTTCATTCCAGTACTTTGTTCTATAACAGAATCATTCATTTCATTTAAAATGGTGTAAGTGTTTTCAATCTTTCCAACAATCTCTTCAAAAGACTGATTTGTCTTTTGTGCCATTTTGTTTCCATTTTTAATCTGTTCAATAGAACTTTCAATAATTGTTGCTGTCTCTTTAGATGCATTTGAAGATCTACTAGCCAATGATTTTACTTCGTCAGCAACAACAGCAAAGCCAAGCCCATGTTCTCCTGCCCTTGCTGCTTCTACTGCGGCATTTAATGCTAAAAGATTTGTCTGGAATGCTATCTCTTCAATTGTCTTAATAATCTTTGAGATCTCTTCACTTGAACTGCTAATTTGCTCCATTGATTTCATTAAAGACTGGATATCTTCATACCCTAGCTCTGCTGATTTTTTTGCATCTTCTGCCAATCTATTGGCTTCTTTAGAACTTTCTGTATTTTTATGATTAATTTCAACAGAAGTATTAAGAGTTGCTGTAACCTCTTCTACACTACTAGCTTGATTAGTTGCCCCATCAGCCAAAGAAGTTGATGCAGAAGCAATTTCACTTGCTGCTGCAGAAACTTGCTCACTTGCTTCTGTAATGTTTCCAACAGCACTTACAATAGGAAGATTAACAGATCTTTCTATAACAATTGTTGCAATTAAAGACAAAATCCCAATAGCCGCTAATGTAATAATAATAAGCATGACAGTGACATCTCTTACAATTTCTCCTGTTCTATTTTCTGCTTTTTTTACCTGTTTTTCTATATCATCAGTGTAAACACCTGTTCCAATAATCCACCCCCATTGAGGAAAGCTTCCAACATATGAGATCTTATTCTGAGGAGTGTTGTATCCTTTTTTATCCCATTGATAATCAACAAACCCTGAACCACTTCCACGAACCACATTTGCCATCTCTACAAAAATTCTTTTCCCATTTGGATCTTTTATTCCACTGATATCTTGACCATTTAATGACGGTTTAATTGGATGCATTAACATCTTAGGAGTTGAATCATTGACCCAAAAGTAATTTCCATTGGCAAATCTCATATTTTTGATTGTATCAATCGCCTCTTGCTTAATTTTTGCTGTCACATCTTCAACATAGACACCAGTACCAATAATCCAATTATATGGTTTAAATAGTGCAATATTTGAAATTTTTGGTGTTGGAGTTTCATCTCCTGGCTTAAACCAAACATAATCAACAAAACCAAAACCATTTTTACTTTTCTTGATTACATCAACCATCTCTATAAAAAGTTTTTTTCCATTAGGATCTTTAAACTCACTTAATTCTCTTCCATCTAAAGATGGTTTTACAGGGTGCATAATCATCTTAGGACTCATATCATTAATCCAATAATAACCAGACTTTCCATATCTTGAGGTTTTTACAATATTAATAAGCTGTCGTCTTAACTCTCTATTTGAGATTTTCCCTTTATATCTTTTATAATGACCATTCATTGCTGTTATTAAAACATCTGTTTGATTTTTCAATTCTTTCTGTACAGACTTTTTAATCATCTCTTTATCTGTTCTTTGATAGTAGGTATCTACAGTTTTTAAAGCGATATCAACTGCTGTTTTTATCTCTTCTTTTTTTGAGTTATAAGCTGATTCTCTAAAGTTTTTAGATCTCTCTTCAGACATACTATTGATATTTGTACTTAAAGTGCTAATTGAATATCCAGATATCAAAACTGCCGTAGCAGCAAGGGATATAAGCGTTGAAGTAATAAGTTTTGCTTTGATAGTCATAACAACTCCTTGGATTTTAATGTGATATACTAACATTATTCTCAAAGAATTTCTATAAGTAATGGTTAATTTATATCCATTTTAATCAAGTTTTTTTATAAAATGGCATTAGAAACCTGTTAAAAAATCAGAAGAAAATACACTAAATCTTTTATTGTCTTTTAGGTGGCAACTGTTCCTTTTTTTCCTTCTTGGATAAATCAAGGAACAGTATTCTAATTATTTTTATTTTTAAGTCTCCCTGCCTTTTTAGGTGATAGATCATTTCTACCAGTTATACTTTTAATTCTATTATAAAACTTTTTATAATCTTTGATTGTGTTAATTGGCTCATACTCTGATAATAAATGAACTGTCTTTATTACTCCTAACCCTTTTTGAGAACTTGAATATGGGTACTCAGAAATAGTTTTTACCATTTTTGCTTTTATTGGATTTTGTTCCACATATCTTAATCCACTATAAAAATGACTTTATCCCAACGGTGTAGAAAAAAACCTTTCTTGAAAAAGGTGTCCTCTTACATTTTGCTCAAAGTTTATTTTTCTCGTATAGAGTCTGTGGGTCTCTCCTATAGCTCTAAAAGATTCTCTATCTTTAAGAATTACAATTAAATGAACATGATTTGTCATAAGGGTATAAGCAACTATTTTAAGACTATATTTTTTACTTTGCTCTGCTAAGATCTTTGTATACTCCTGATAATCTTCTTCTTTAAAAAAGATATTCATAGATCTTACACCTCTTTAGGTTATGTGGTGTGGTATACCTGGAACTATTACTCTTGCTATTCTTGCCATGGAGCTATTGTATTATGTTTTAATTAGTATACTGTCACTAGATTTATTACGTTTACTACTGCGGCTTATTTTAAGCCGTAAATTAACTTTCAGAGAGGGTGTTTATACTGTAGTACATCACCGCAAGAAAACTTATCCCTAAAATAACAATAGCAATAAAAGCAAAATTCATTGTAAATCCTTAATTTCTTTAGTTTTTTTAGAAAGCTTCCTTACAATTAAAAAAACAAATCCAATCAAGACAAAGCAAACAATAATAGCCATCCAAAAAATACCATCAATTTTACTTTCATCATATCTATTAACGATGCTTCCAATCAGAATAACAATAATGCTTATCGTTATACTCAAAGCGATTCTTAAAGTATTTAAGATTTCTTTTACTTCATCTATCTTTCCCATTAAAAGATTATATCTTTTTCAATATTTACC
>JAOXRY010000165.1 GCA_025800305.1 Campylobacterales bacterium
GATGTATATCAAGGAGCTAAAAAAGATTATATTTCCAACAGAACAATGATAAATTTACAAGCAGAAGATTTTGCAGGAATTCAAGGATCTTACTTTTACATCAATAAAAGAGTAAAAAGTAATTGTAATAGTTGTGGAAAAGCAAAACCTAAATATAGAACGAAAAAAGCTAAATATGAAAATGGAATCTCTGCTAAAGATCTTATGATAAAACTTGGTTCTAAGAAAAAAGGTCAACTTACTTTAGGATATAGATCTTTAGATAAAGTTGGAAACTTAGAGAACAAGAACTATAAGAAACTAACTTTAGATACAGTAGCACCAAAATC
Source organism: Campylobacterales bacterium (assembly GCA_025800305.1). Classification (GTDB taxonomy): domain Bacteria; phylum Campylobacterota; class Campylobacteria; order Campylobacterales; family SZUA-545; genus JAOXRY01. The sequence goes on from JAOXRY010000165.1 coordinate 330, forward strand.
AAGTGCTAAGTTTATAGGTGATCATATTTATAAAGGTGGAATTCACTACGTAAGTGATAGAACAAAGCTAAGACTAAGTGCAAAAGATAACTTAAGTGGTGTACAAAAGATTAACTATGTAGTTAATGGAAAAAACACTGAGTACACTTCTGCTATTAGAATGGGTGATTATAAAGATCTACAGAAGTTTCAATTAAATTACTCTTCAACAGATAATGTAAATAACCAATCTTTTTCTAAAGAATTGAGAATTAAAGTTGACAAATTAGCTCCTAAACTTTTTAATCACTACAGCTATCAAGGTAAAGAGGCACAAAATGTTCAACTTCAAGGTGATAAAGAGAAGATCTTTACAAGTCCTGTAAATACAAAACTTTATATGGCAGCAGAAGATGATATTATTGGTGTTAAAAATATCTATTTTTCTATTAATGGTGGAAAGCAAAGAGCATATAAAGAACCAATTAAGTTCACAAAACCAGGAACTTATGAGATTTCAATTAGTGTTGTAGATAGATTAAATAACAAAGAGAAAATTACATCAAAAATTAGAGTTGTATCTTCTAATGATAAAAGAATCATAGAAAATACAAAACTGAAAGTAGATTATAAAGAGAAATGGTAGGCTATTTGTAGCCTATGGTTCGACAACTTACTTGAGTTGTCTTTTTATTAATTTTTCCAATTTCTAAACGTCTAACTTTTACGTTAGACTGTTTAGGAATAACTTCTGTAACCTTCGTTTCTAAAGTATCTAAAAGTTTTTTATTACCATCGAAAGTCATACACTCTAAAGTTGACTCTTTTACATCTTTTTTTAAATTATTTACGTAGTAAAAACTTCCATAAAGAATACCCTCTCTATCCGTCCAAGAAAGAAAAACAGAATAAAAACTTTTATCTGCAACAACTTTTTTCTGCTGTTTTTCTGTTGGTTTTTGATAGGCTTGAATCGCTTTTGTTCTTTCATCCATATCAGGTGCAATTGCAAAGAATCCGATAATTAAAAATAGTAATAGTAGAGCAATTCCTATGGTTTTTTTATCATCATCTTTCATTTTGTAATAACTCTTTTACTTTTTTTGAAAACTCTTTTGAATCTTCTAGTGTTTGGGCAATATTAAGACTATCTTTTAGTGCTGGAGAGTTTAAGATCTCTTCACTATGAGATTGGATGTTTTCCAGCTCATTGAGATCTTTTGTCTGTTCATTAAAGTCTGCTTTTAAGCTATTTAGTTCTCTTAATATTCTCTCTTTATCCATAGATCTTACTCTCAGCTTTATCAATTTTGTCTAAAATAGTTTTTAAGAACTCTTCTAATACATTTAATTTTTCATCAGTAACATCTGGTTGAATTGTATTATCAAAGGCTTTGACTAGTTGGTTTTTACCATAGTTTTGTAAATCTTCTGATTCTAAATATTTAAAAGGAGCAGAGATCTTATCAACGGCTTGATTATAAGGGATTTCTAACTCTTCATTATAAAAATCTTCGATTAGTGGTTGAATTTTTTCCATCATTTCTTCAATTTCTATTTTGTCTTGTTCACTGATTCCATTACCCTTGATTGAAAAAGAGTAACCTTCAATTTGTTCAAAGCTAAAAGTACCAGAGGTTCCATTTTCATCTTTAAACTGGGTTATTTCACCACTTTTTTTTCTATAAAGATCTATTGATACTTCATCACCACTAGAGGTTTTAAATCTTATTTCTCTAGTTCGTTCTTTGTATGCTGAGATACTACTATATTCCATAATAATCCTTCATTGGATTATTTTAGCAAAATATATGCCGTTTGATTTTTTGATAAAGCTCTTGATTTGGATGGCTTATAATATTGTTAAATTGATTATTATTAAAGGTCTTTTGTCTTTTTGCCAACTGCATTGTATGGGTTATAACAAGATCTATTGTCTTACTACGTGTGATTTTTCCATTTAAGTAGTCATAACACTCTTTTAAACCAATAGAAGCTAAAGGATTATGATTTAATCCATATTTTTTTTCCAAAAAGGCTGCTTCATCGATTATTCCCATTTGAAACATTTTTTCAGTTCTTAGTGTGACTTTTTCTAAAAGTTTATCTCTTGGAATTTCTATATTGAAAATTTGTAGATCTTTAATGATTGGATCTTGGTGATTCTCTTTTTGCCAAAGTGTGGGGGCTGTATTCGTTGCCAAAAAAATCGTTAGTGCTTTTTCAATTCTGTATTTATCGTTTTCTTTAAGATCTAACTGAGGATCTTTCTCTTTTAATAGTTTGTAGGCATTAGGTAGATCTTGAAGGTGTTTTTCTATATCTGTCTGTATATCTTCTGTTACTTTTGGTGTGTAGGAAATTCCTTCAATAAGCATTTTTAGATAGAAGCTACTGCCACCGACAATAACTAAGTTTTTATCATTTTTTAAAGCATACTCTTTGGCATTTTTGTAAAACTGAAAAAACTTTACAACATTGAACTCTTCGTTTAAATAGATCTCATCTACACCAAAGTGTTTTATTAATGCTAACTCCTCTTTTGGAGGTTTTGCTGAGGCGATATCAATCTCTTTATAGATTGATAAAGAATCTAAGGAGAGAATAATTCCATTATGTTCCTGTACTATTTGTAGGGCTAAATCACTTTTTCCTGAAGCTGTAGAGCCAAGAATAGCTAGTTCTTTCATTATTTAAATTTTAACTCTTGCTTCAAGAGCTTTTGAAAGAGATAGTACATCAACATTTTCAAGGTTAACTCCTGTTGGAACTCCTTGGGCAATTTTTGAAAAACTTATATCAAACTCTTTTAATTTTTCCTCAATAAAATATATTAAAGCATCATTTTGAATTGAGGGAGAAAAAGCAAAAATAACTTCTTTAACACCATTTTTTACCATCTCTTTTAGTCTGTCTATATCATCACCTTCAATAGCCTCAAAAACAAAATAAAGACCATGGTAAAAGCCACTCTCCTCTATGACAATAATGTCTTTTCCTGAAGAGACAATACAGATCTTGTCACTCTCTCTTTGTTCATCACTACAGATCTCACAAAGCTCGTGTTCACTGAGATTTTTACAATTTTGACACTTTTTGATTGTCTCTATGGCTCTTTCGATAGAGTGGGCTAGTTTTATCGCACCAAAATTGTCTCCTGCTACCATATGATAAGCAAGACTTCTGGCACTTTTTTTTCCTATTGTAGGTAGGCTTTGGAGGGCTTCTACAAGATTTTCAAAACTCTCTAAGCCTCTGATGTGATTTCCTTAAAAATATTTTCAACACCAGTTTCTATCATGTCATAGACTTTATAAAACCCCTCAAAGTCATTATAAAAATAAGGATCTGGAACATCTGCTCCATCTAGTCCGTACTCTCCAAGCTTTTTTGCTCCTTGTAGTTTTCTAATCTGAAGATCTAAAAGGTTTTTATCGTCCATACATACAATTAAATCAAAGTCCTCAAAATCATAAGGGGTTACTTGTCTAGCTTTTTGTCCTGATATATCTATACCTTTGATTTTCCCTATTTTAATAGAGTCATTACAAGGAGGTTCTCCAATATGCCAACTTCCTGTTCCTGCTGAATCGATTTTTATGTCAAGTCCAAGTTCTTTTACTTTTGCTGTTGCTATACCTTCAGCTAAGGTAGAACGGCAGATATTCCCTAAACAGACAAACAGTATTGATTTTATGTTTCTCAACTATATAGTCTCCTTTTATGTGAGCAAAGCATCACATAAAATTCCTTTCACTAAAGCTTTTCATTTGACAAATGAAAGAAATGTAATTTTAGCAAAATTATATTTTTGTTAAAATAGACAAAAATTTTATAAAACAGGATAAAACGACAATGTTAAAAACCGTCTTTGGAAAAATCTTTGGAACACAAAATAATAAATATTTGAAACAATATTCAAAAATTGTAAAAGCTATAAATGGTCTGGAAGAGAAGTACGAAAAGTTAAGTGATGATGAACTAAAAGCAGAATTTAATGGTTTAAAAGAGAAGGTTCAAGGTGGAGAGAGTCTAGATAGTGTTTTAAATGACTCTTTTGCAATTACAAGAGAGGCTTCAAAAAGAGTTCTTAATATGAGACACTACGATGTACAGTTAATTGGTGGACTTGTTCTTAATGATGGAAGAATTGCTGAGATGAAAACAGGGGAGGGGAAGACTCTTGTTGCAACTCTCGCTGTTGCTTTAAATGCTATGACTGGAAATGGTGTACATGTTGTAACTGTAAATGATTATCTTGCTTCTCGTGATGGTGGTGAAATGGGAGAGCTTTATAAGTTTCTAGGATTCTCTGTTGGTATTATCACAGGTGATATTGAAGATGAGCAGACAAGAAAAGCTCAATATGCTTGTGATATCACATACGGTACAAACAATGAATTTGGTTTTGATTATCTAAGAGACAATATGAAGTACAACGAAGATGATATTGCCCAAATGAAACACACTTTTGCAATTGTTGATGAAGTTGACTCAATTTTAATTGATGAAGCTAGAACACCGCTAATTATTTCTGGTCCTACAAATCATAAAATGGAGCACTATGGAAAAGCAAACTCAGTTGCTGGGGGGTTAGAAAAAGAGACACACTATACAATCGATGAGAAAAACAGAACAATCCTTTTAACAGAAGAGGGTGTTGAAAAAGCACAAGAACTTTTTGGTGTTGAAAATATGTATGACATGCAAAACGCTGTACTTTCTCATCACCTTGACCAAGCTTTAAAAGCAAACTATCTTTTTGCAATTGATACAGACTATGTTGTAAAAGATAATGAAGTAGTTATTGTTGATGAGTTTACAGGAAGATTAAGTGAAGGTAGAAGATTCTCAGAAGGACTACACCAAGCCTTAGAAGCAAAAGAAGGTGTTGCTATTCAAGAAGAGTCTCAAACTTTAGCAGATATTACTTTCCAAAACTACTTT
>JAOXRY010000189.1 GCA_025800305.1 Campylobacterales bacterium
GCACTTTGAATACAAATGAAAAATTAGTAGATTCGAAAGTTTTACTTGAAGATAGAAAAAAAGTAAAAATTCTACATAATGGAATGGTCTACGTACTTACAGTTACAAAAGACAACAAACTAATACTTACAAAATAATACACAACAGACAGCCAGCCAACATTTATCTCCTCAAATGTATTAGCCAGCCACTCTAGTGTTTAAAATTAAACCAAAATTTTATAAGGGGCAACAGCTATGACAAGTATGTTAGAGGGATTACTCTATCAAGTATCCAATATTTTTTTAACACCAGTTTTGATTTTAATCGTGGTGCTATTTATCTATTCAATCTTTGAAACAGGAGTTTTCTTTGGAGAAATTTATAATAGAAAAAAGAATAAAAAAACAAAAGAAAAAGGTTATCCAGTTTTTAACTATGGAAAAAACAACAATATTACAGAAGGTGATGATTTAGAAATTTACGCTTTTAAAAAGTTAGAAAAAACATCTATTATTACAAGAGTGGCACCAATGTTAGGACTTGTAGCGACTATGATTCCTATGGGACCAGCATTAAAAGCATTGGCAAATGGAAATGTTCAAGGTATTAGTGAAAATCTTATTGTTGCTTTTGGAGCAGTTATTTTCGCTCTATTAACATCATCTTTTACCTTTTGGATCACTAGTATTAGAAAAAGATGGTATGCAACTGAGATTAGAGATTATTTAGAGGATATTAAGTAGTGAAACTTTTAGAAGAGGATGAATCACTTAATCCTATTTTATCAGCAGTAAATCTTATTGATGTATTTTTGGTCGTTATAGCAGCACTGCTTATTGCAATTGCCCAAAATCCACTTAATCCTTTTTCAGCTGATGATGTAACAGTGATTAAAAATGCTGGAAAAAAAGATATGGAAGTGATTGTCAAAAAAGGGAAAAAACTTACCAAGTACAAATCTAACGGAAAGATAGGTGAAGGCGAAGGTAGCAAAGCTGGTGTCGCTTATAAAATGAAAGATGGAAGCATGGTGTATGTTCCTGAGAAAGGTGAGAAAAAATAATGAAAAAAATATTGATTCTAATCATGGTTTTTGCCTTGTCACTATTAGAGGCTAGTGAAAAAAAAGATATTTTAATTATTAGTGCTTCCATGGGTAAAATGACTCAAAGTGCAAAAATGACAGCTTTTAAAAATATTGCTAAAAAAGCTGGACTAAATGTAGATACTAAGTTTGAAGTAGAAATTAAAAAGAAAGATCAATTAAAGACAATTAATAACTATAAAGTAGTTATGTTTGATTCTCTTGCTGGTGCAAGGGCTGTTAATTCTCTTGTGGAAGGTTTTAGTGAGGCAATTGGACAAAGTAATGAAGATATTGTAATTCTTCCAATTGCAATAGAAGATGAAAACCCTAATAGAAAGAACATATCCATAGAACACAATATTGGACTAAATCAATTTTGGCAAAACGGTGGAGAATCTAATTTTATAAATATGGCAAAATATTTTAAAATGAATATTTTTAAAATGGGTAAGGAGAGTATAGGAGAGGTTATTATAATCCCAAAAAATGGTTTATATCACCCTAAAAACCCGGATCTAGTCTTTAAAGACACTAAAGAGTATCAAAAGTTTTTTAATATTGATTTTAAAACCAACAATAAACCTATAGTTGGGATCATTCTTCACAGAGGTTCTGTTGTAAGTGGTGCTTTAGCCCACATAAATGCAGTAATAGAACATCTAGAAAATAAAGGTGTCTATGCACTTCCTTTTTATACTGATATTTCTGGTGAAGATCCAGTAGGAATCCAATTTACTCAAGAAAATAATGTCACTGTTATTGACGCTTTAATTAACTTCCAATTAATGATTATTGATCATGAAAGTCAAAAGAAGATGTATGAAAAGGTAAATGTTCCAGTCCTTCATGCTCTTTCTTACTCAAAAGGAGAGATCAAAGACTGGGAAAAGGATAAATACGGAGTTGATTTTCCTATGATCCCTATGTATTACATCATTCCAGAGACATTAGGTTTTACAGATTCATTAATTGTATCTGCACAAAATCAAGTGACAAAAGAGATTCAACCTATAATGGGTCAAATTAGATCAATTGCCAATAAAGCCATAAATATCTCAAAACTAAAAAGAAAAGCAAAAAAAGATAAAAAAGTAACAATAATGTTTTATAACTATCCATATGGTAAAAACAATATGGGTGCAAGTTTCATGAATATTCCAGATAGTTTAGAGTTAGTTTTAAAAGAGATGAAAAAACAAGGTTATACAACCACTGCAATGAAGTCTGAAGAACTAAGAAAAAAAGCGACAGCTGGACTTAAATCTATGTATAGTGTAAACCTCTATGAACAAGCTGAAAAGATGTTAGCAGAAGATAGTGCTGCACTTTATCCATATGATGAGTATATTAAAGAGTTTTACAAACTTCCTGTAGAAACTAGAACTAATATGATTAAGTTTTGGGGATATCCTCTTGAATCTAAAATGCTTATCTATAAAAATAACAAGTGGTATTTTTTAGTTCCTAGATTTAAAGTTGGGAATATAGTTATTATGCCTCAACCTAGAAGAGCAGAAAGAGAAGATAGTATCTGGGCAAAAAATGTTAGCCTTGATAGAACAGATACATCTTTATGGCATAACCCCACAGTTTCTATTGGACACTCTTATTTAGCTGGATATCTCTACGCAAGAAATCAGTTTAAAACAGATGCTCTTGTTCACTTTGGAACCCATGGAACACAAGAGTGGAGTCCTGGTAAAGAGAGAGGTCTTAGAGTTGGAGACGATGCTTTAAGTGTTCTTGGTGATGTTCCTGTTGTTTATCCATATATTACAAACAATCTAGCAGAAGGAATTCAAGCAAAAAGAAGAGGTAGAGCGACTTTAATCTCCCACCAAACACCACCTTATGGATTAACTGGTACATATAAAGAACTTAGTGAGATTATGGATTTTATCAATCAGTATAAAAGTGCTGATGATGGGATGTTGAAGACTCAGTTAAAAGAGCAGATTACTGAGATAACAATTAAGATGAATATTCATAAAGATGTTGAATATACACAAGAAATGGTTGGAAATGACTTTGATAATTTCTTGTCAAAAGTTGAAGATTATATTTTAGGCTCTTCAAAACAAGCGATGCCTTTAGGAATGCATACATTTGGAACTTATCCAGAAGAAGCTCATATGATTTCTACTGTAATGCAGATGGTAGGAAGTGATTTTATTGCTAAGGTTGAAGGAGATGAGAAGTATTTTGCAAAGAACTATAAAGAGTTTAATACTTCAAAAACATATAAGCTTGTTAAAGATTATGTAATTGATGGAAAAGATTTAAAAGAAGTAGATGATGAAGAGACTATACAATATCTAAAAATTGCAAGAGAGTACAAGAATAGTTTTGTACAGACAAAAGAGACCAAAAACTTTTTAAGAGCTTTAGATGGAGAATATATTGAAGGTGGAGTAGGTGGAGATCCTATTAGAAATCCTGCTTCTATTCCTACTGGAAATAATATGTATGGATTTGATCCAAGTAAGGTTCCAACAAAAGCTGCATACAAAACTGGATCTAAACTTATGAAAGATTTTATTGAAAACTACTACAAAGAGAATAAGAAGTATCCAAGAAAATTGACTTTTAACCTATGGTCCTTGGAAACCATGAGACATCATGGGGTTTTAGAGTCTCAAATTCTCTATGCTATGGGTGTTAAACCTATTTGGAATGAGACAGGAATCTCCAATAAATTTATTCAAAATATTGTAAAGCAGAAGCTTCAAAATTTCCTTCCAGAAAGTATTGCTCAGTGGTTTGCTGAAATTGTCACAATTGGAAAAATTAAGTTCTTACTAGATCTAACACCGGATAGTTGGCTGAAAAAACCAAAGAAAATGTTAAACCATGCAATAGTTGTTAACAAAGGTCAAATAGAAGATATAGAGATTATTCCTTATAGTGAACTTAAAAGACCAAGAGTGGATGTTGTTATAAGTGCAACAGGACTATATAGAGATACTTTTCCTCAAACAATGAAGCTTATTGCAAAGGCTGTTAAAAAGGTAAGTGAACTAAAAGAGGCAAATAACTTTTTGCGAGAAAACACTTTATCTATGGAAAAGAGACTATCTAATCATAAAGATATCAATGCCAGTGAAGCTAAATATCTTTCTACAATTAGAATATTTTCCAATAAAACAGGAGATTATGGTAGTGGGGTTGATGATATTGATGATACGGGAAGATGGGAAACTGATAAGCGAATTTCTCAAAACTATGTTCAAAAACTAGGACACTATTTTGGAACAGATACAAGTAGATGGAGTGAAAAAAGAGTTGATTTAGATCTCTATTCTAAAAATCTTAGTGGAACAGAAGGAATTATTTTCTCAAGAACATCAAATCTTTATGGGCTTTTAACCAGTGATGATCCGTTTGAGTATTTTGGTTCTATTGCAATGGCTGTTAGAAATGTTGATGGAAAAGCACCAAAGACATTTATTGCCAATCTAAGAGATCCAAAAGATGCAAAAATTGAATCTACTGCTAAGTTTATGACTAAAGAACTAAGAGGAAGATATTTCCATCCTAAATGGATTAAAGAGATGCAAAAAGAGGGATATAGCGGAACATTGAATGTTCAAGATGTAATGAATAACTTCTGGGGATGGCAAGTTGTTGATCCTAATGTAATTAGAGATGATCAGTGGCAAGAGTTTGTAGAAGTTTATGTCAATGATAAATATAACCTAAAAATTCAACAGTGGTTTAAATCTTTAAATCCTGATGCTTATGCACAGATTATTGAAAAAATGCTAGAAGCCAATAGGAAAGGTTACTTCAAAACAGATGAAGATACTTTGAAAAAATTGGTTGAACTCTATAAAGAATTGGCTAATAAGCATAGTATTACCAAGTCATATAATGAAAAGTTTAAAAAGTTTGTTGATGATAAAGCTATTGGATTTGGTTTAATGACACCAAATGGAAAGATGATTGATAAAGTAGCTAAGCCAAATCAACAAAAAGTTCAAGAAAAACCTAAAGTAAAAGGTCAAAAGCTAGAAAAGGTTCAAAAACAGCAGATAGAACAAGATTATCAAGAATACTTTGTTTGGGCTGGATTATTATTAATAGCCATGGCTGGAGTCTTTAGTGAGTTACGAAGGAGAGAAGATTAATGAAAAAACTACTTATTTTAATAGGAGTAACTAGCTATTTATTTAGTCATACTCCTTTACTTACTTGTATTGATGAAGGTGATGGAACCGTTACTTGTGAAGGTGGTTTTAGTGGTGGAAGTAGTGCTGGTGGAGTTAAATTTAGAGTAGAACAAGGAAAAAAAGTAGTTGTTGAATCTAAATTTAATAGTAGTAGTGAGGTGACTTTTAAAAAACCAAAAGGAGAATACAAAGCTGTATTTGATGCTGGTGAAGGACACGTTATATATTTAGATAGTAAAAATATTTTTGAGTAAGAGGAGATAAAATGAGAAATATATTAATAACATTGGGATTTTCATCAGTCATTTTTGCCAACAGTTTTCAATTGGTTTATACACCTGATACAACAATAAACAGTGGAAGAACTCTAAAATTTGTTCATACAATGGTTCATCCTTACAGTGATAGAAAAACTATGGATATGGGAAAACAACACAACTCCAAAGAGTTTTTAAAACCTGAAGAGTTTTATGTTGTCCATAAAGGTGTAAAAAAAGATCTTACAAAAACATTGGAACCTATAAGTTTTCAAGGAAAAAAAAGAGCTGGAAAGGGTTACAGATCTAAACATAGAGTAAAGAAAATGGGAGACCACCTTTTTGTATTAAAACCAGCTCCATATTACAGTGAACTAGAAGGAATTTATCTGCAGCAAATTACAAAGACAGTTGTAAATATCTCAGGTAAGCCAACAGATTGGGATAGGGAGTTAGGGTTAGAAGCAGAGATAGTCCCTCTTTCCAAACCTTATGGAATTTGGGAAGGTAGTTCTTTTAGTGGTATGGTAAAAGCTAGTGGTATACCTGTGCCTTTTGCACATATAGAGATTGAGTACTTAAATAGTGATGTAGATCTTAACAATTTAAAAATGGGCAAAGCAAAAACAAGAGTGAATAATCAAAACTTTAAAACAATTGAGATAAAAGCCAATGAAAGAGGGGAGTTCACTTTCCATCTTCCACGTCAAGGGTGGTGGGGATTCAATGCTAAAGGTGTTGGGTTAAAAAAAGATAATAAAGAAAAAGAGCTTAGTATAGATGGTGTGATCTGGGTTCAGGTTAAAAAAGTTCAGTAAAAGAGAGAAGCTCTTTTACTATATATTAATTGATAATGATTATTGTAACTAAAATTATTAAGTAGATTGAATGAAAAAAAGTATTTTATTTTTATGTATGGCATTGTCTCTATTTTCTGTTGAAAAACTAGGGAAGATGGAAGTTATTACAGGAACAAGAACCTTAAAACTATTATCAGAAAGTCCTGTGAAGACAGAAGTTGTTACAGCAAAAGATATTGAGATAAGCCATGCAAAAAGTGTTGATGAGGCTTTGAGATATGTTCCTGGACTTATGGTGAAAGAAACCCATGGAAAACAAGGGAGTAGTATCTGGATTCAAGGGGTTAACTCTGATAGAGTACTTATCTTACTAGATGGTGAACCAATGGTTGCTTCAACTGGTTCAACTGTAGATCTTAGTCAGATTAATGTGGGAGACATCTCAAGAATAGAAATTATTAAAGGTGCTTCCTCTGCTCTTTATGGCTCTAAGGCTATGGGTGGAGTAATTAATATCATATCTGCTGAACCAAAACATGGAGTCCATCATAAAGTTAAAGTGGAAGCAGGAAGCTATTTTAACAAAGGTTCTGAAAATCTAGGAGAAGGATTTGTAAGAACCTCAAGTAGTTATAAAGATAAAAAGAGTGCCTTTACCCTTGATTTTGACTATAGATATGAAAGTGGAGTGAAGCTTAAAGAGGGTTACACAGAACAACTACCAGGATTTACTAAAGTTAATCTTAATAGTGATTTGAGATTTTATGGAGATATTAACTTTAGAATCATTCCTAGAATCTATTCAGAGGAGACAAGTAAAGATTATACTGAATATGTTCCAGGTGGTGGAAATCAAAACTATGAGAAGAGAGAAGATACTAAAAAATACAGATTAACAATTGAAGGTGATACTGAGTTTGAAAACTCAAAGCTGAAAGTCACTGAAACAATTGAACAGTATTATGGAACTTCAGAAACCGATAATCTAGGTTCTTCTTATATAGAGCAGAAAAGAGATGCAGATATAGGTTTTTATAAAAGGGAGTTTCAATATGATAATACCCTTAATGAAAGTCATGTTATCACTTTAGGTGGAACATACGTCTATGAAGATCTAGAGCAAGTAAACACAAAGACAAGTAATACCAAGATAGACAGAGTGAATGAACTTGGTAAATCACAAAAGAGAGAAGGTCGTGAGCTTTTTATACAAGACGACTGGTTTGTTTTTGAAGATTTGGAAATTATTCCAGGACTTAGATACCAAAATGATAGTGGATTTGGCGACTATACAGCACCTAAAATTGCTGCAATGTATAGTGGTTACTTTGATGATGGACAAAGGGTTAATTTAAGACTTTCTTATGGAAATGGATATAAAGTTCCTACCTTAAAAGAGAGGTACTTTGTTTTTGATCA